>NZ_DAOLGP010000005.1:46233-115538 GCF_035329545.1 Candidatus Neomicrothrix sp. | reverse complement strand
GGGCCCCGCCACGGCGGGAACGATCGAGTCACGGTGGGACCTGTGGCCGCCGAGCCGGAAGGCTCGCGCCCGAGCGCGGGTGCGCGCTGATGAGGCTGGGTGTGATGGTGTCGGGGTCGGGCACGCTGCTCGACGCGATGGTCGAATCCGGGCTTGAGGTTGCGGCCGTCCTCGTCGATCGTCACTGCCTTGCAGAGGGGGTGGCACTTCGCCACGGATTGCCGCTTCAGGTGATCGAGCGCACCGACTTCTCCGCCGACTTCGACCGTGAGGCGTTCACCCGTCGGGTCGTCGCCACCTGGGATGAGCTGGAGCTCGATCTGCTGGCAATGGCCGGCTGGGGGACGGTGCTCGCCGGCTCGGCGTTCGAGGCCCGCCCCGGCCACATCATCAACACCCACCCAGCCTTGCTGCCGTCATTCAAGGGCTGGCACGCGGTGCCCGCCGCACTCGACGCCGGCGTGAAGGTCACCGGCTGCACCGTGCACGTGGCCACCGTGGCGGTGGACGAGGGGCCGATCCTGGCCCAGGAGGCCGTGCGGGTGTTGCCCGACGACGACGAGGCCAGCCTGCACGAGCGCATCAAGGCGGTGGAGCGCCGGATCTATCCCCGGGTGCTCGCCGACATCCTGCGGCGCGGCTACGTGCTCGACCCGAGCGTCTGACCGCCGCCCCGGATGGGTGGGGTTCAGTTGTCTGCGTCGGCGGCGGCTTCATCGGCCGCCGCTTCGGGATTGACCGTCGGCGCCTCGGGCCCGAGGCCCCGCTCCTTGGCGATCCGCTGCAGTTCCTCGCTGAGAAAGGCCCCTGCCAGCGGCGAGCTGTCCGGCGTGAAGTGCCCCCCGTCCGGCCGAAGCCGAACGCCGTCGATCTCCTCGGTGCAGTCGGTGCCATCGCAGATCCACCCCGCCAGGTCGATCAACTCGGCGTCCTCGCTGCGCGAGGCGACGAGTTCGGCGATGATCTCGTTGAGGGCGACCTCGCGCCGCCGAGTGTCGTCGAGGTTCTTCTCGATTGAGGCGGCGTTGGTCGACTCGACGTTGGGGATCACGGTGGTGAGAACGACGAGCGAGCCGTCCTGAGAGAGGGCATCGATCATCTGGCCGTAGTACTTCTCGATCCGCTGGCGCATTTCGTCGGAATCGAAGGGAATGTTGCGTCCGTCGACCTCCCGATCCAAAATCATCCACTGGCTCACCGGCACGAGCACGATGTCGGGAGCGAACTCCTCGACGTAGGTCGGCCAGCGTTGGGCCCAGTCGGGGCACTCGGTGGTCACCGTGCCCGGCAGTCCTTGGCGTCGACCGGGTGCGGGGTCGGGGAAACAGCTGAACTCGGCCTTGTTCCACAGCAGAAAGGGGGTGCTGCGAGCGTCGGTCGCGCCGAAGAAGTTGGAACCGATCGACCAGGCGACCGAGTCGCCGAACAGCAGGACCCTCAGCTGGTCGCCCATCGCCTCCTGGGTGAGGTGGCGCCTGACCGAGCGCCGGGCGACGCCGGCCAGCGCGCCGCCGAAGGCCTCGGGGTTGGGGCTGATCAGGTTGAACTCACCCTCGGCGGGGTTCAGCCGGGCCGTGTCGACGCACTGCACCTGCCCACACCACAGGCTCCCGAGTTGGACGTGCTCGACGTCGCCGCCGCTGCGGGTGGCCACCTGCTGGGCGGCCTCCCGGCTGCGCTCGACGGCGAACGCGTCGAAGGAGGTGGGGTCGTTGATCGGGGGCGCGGTCAGCAGCACGACGGTGCGGCCGCCCTCGGCGGTCGGCCCGGCACCCAACTGGCGCACCAGGCGTTCCATGCTCTCGGTGTAGGCCCGCTCGTTCTTGGCAGAGTCGAAAACATCGATTGGGGTGTTGGTGTCGTCGAAGGGTTCCCAGTTGCGGACGCCGACGACGACCACGTCGGGATCGTTCTGCCTGACGAGCGCCTCCCAGCGGTCCCGCCAGCCCTCGCACAGCGTGGCGGCATCGTCGCACCCGCTGCCAGCGAGGGTGACCTCCTGCTGCTCGGGGCCGTCACCGTCAGCGTCGCCCCAGTCGGCGGGCAACGACCGTGCCAGCTCGTCGCCCAACACCAGCGTGCTCAGCTGGGCGGGGGGCTCGACCGACTTGACGGCCTCGACGGGCGGGGCGGCGGCCTCCTGATCGCTGGCGTAGGCCTCCTCGAGGGTCTGCTCGGCGCCGGTCGTGCCGGCGATCAGGGCGATGGCGATAAGGACAGGGGTCACCGCGATGCCGACGAGTTCGAGCCTGACCGGCATGCGCCGTTCCCGGATGGGGACCTCGATCAGCAGCAGGCTGAGCATTGCCGCACCGACCGAGAGACCGAAGCGGAGGACGTTCAAGGCCGGCAGGCTGAGGCCGGTGCGCTGCGGGGTGAGCGCCAAGATGATCGGCCAGTGCCACAGGTACAGCCCGTAGGAGATGCGCCCAAAGAACCGAAAGGGGCGCAGGGAGAGCGCCCGGTCGAGGGAGGATCGCTGGCCGGCCATGGCGGCCACGATCACCGTGGCGCTCAGCACGGCGATGACGAGGAAGCCGCCTTGATAGAGCAGCGCCGGGGGCACGTCGGCCACAGCGGCGACGAGGAACACCGCTGCGGCGCCCCATCCGACCGGCACCAGCCACTTGGGTGGTGACGAAAGGAGGCGCTTGCCCAGCCCGTCGTAGAGGGCGGCGAGCGCCACGCCGATCAGCAAACCCTGCACCCGGGTGTCGGTGCGGAAGTACAGGCTGAAGTTGTCGGGTGTGTACAGCAAGGCCATCAGGCCGGCCGATGCGGCTGCGCCGACCGCACCGACCAGCCAGAGCGGCACGTCGTAGCGTTGCCCACGGGTGAGCGCCCCGGACGCCCTGGATCTCCAGCTGAACAAGGCGACCGTGATCACCGGCCACACCAGGTAGAACTGCTCCTCGATCGCCAGCGACCAGTAGTGCTCGAGTGGGCTCTTGGCGGCGAACTGGTCGAAGTAGCTGGTCGTGTCGAAGGCCCGGGCCCAGTTGGTGACGTAGAACAGCGAGGCCAGGCCCTGGCTGCGGATGTCGTCGAGCTGTTCGGATTCGGCGAAGAGCACGGCGAATCCGGCCACGGCGAACAGGACCAGCAGCATCGCCGGCAACAGGCGTCGGGCCCGCCGGATCCAGAACTGCTTCAGATCGATGCGCCCGTGCGTCGTCCACTCCTGCACGAGCAGCGTGGTGATGAGGAATCCGGAGAGCACGAAGAAGATGTCGACCCCGAGATAGCCACCCTTCATCCAAGGGAGGTCGAGGTGGAACAGCACGACGATGAGCACGGCGATGCCGCGGATCCCGTCGAGACAGTTGCGGTGGCGAAGCCTGGGTGGTGCGTCGGGGTCGGGAGGCGGGGCCGACGATGGTGGCGCTTCCCCCGATGGTGCTGGCAGGTCGTCGCAGGTCGGTGCCTCGGGAGCGCCAGAGGGGTGTGGGACCGCCGTGTGTGACGTGGCCGGGTTCGGGGGCGCGCAACCACGGTCGTGCCGAGCGGGGACATCGTTCGCTGATGCGGGCGGTGAGGTCATGGCCAGTTTTGGCGCGCCTCATCGGACTGCGCGCCGCCAGCACGCTAGTGGGCGGTGGGTTGACAGCGGGATCGGTGGGATCCCGCTGTCAACCCACCAACTCAGGGCGCCAGCACGGCGATCATCCACAACAATCCCAGGATCGCGGCTGCAGCCAGCGACGCAATCCTGACCGTTGAGGCTATTCCATCGGTAACCCGGTTCATGATGCTCCCTCCCTCAGCCCGATGGGCGCCGTCGCCGGCCGGTGGGGAGCTGGAGTGCGAGTTCCAGCGGCCAGCGACGGCACCCTGCGGGTCGTGTCCTGCATGGGCAGTCGAGACGTCGCTGGCTCGACTGGGGTTCAGTATCGGGTTGGTTTGAAGGGGAGTCAAGTGCATTTCGTCCGAAGGGGATCGATTGTCTGAAGTGATTTCTCCTGACCGGCCGTTCCGGGCCCTAGGCGGAGGACCGTTCCGTGCGTAGGGTGCTGGTTGCACGTGCGATGAGAAGTCTCATTCCTCGTGTTCTGCACACTGCGACGGTTCCCGGGGTGCGAGCCCGGGGACCGTCGCGTTGCCGGCCGAAGAGACGGGTTGAGGTGTTCGTACCCCCACCCTCAATCGCCACCGCTGGGTGGCTGCTGCTGGGGCCGGTAGGGTCGAACCAAGCGTCGGCGCCAGCTCTGGAGCGTCGTCCCGACCCCTCGGAGTGAACATGGCGGATCGTCGCCGAGCCCTGCTGTCCGTGTACGACAAGACCGGTGTGGTTGAGCTGGCTCGTGCGCTCAGCGACGCCGGATGGGACCTGTTGTCGTCCGGCGGTACCGCGGCGGCGCTGGCCGAGGCCGGCGTCGAGGTGCAGCCGCTGGCCGAGCTGACCGGATTCGGTGAGATGCTCTCCCATCGGGTGGTCACGCTGCACCCGGCGGTGCACGGCGCCCTGCTCGCCGACCGCGATGACCCATCGCACCTGGCCGACCTGGATGCCCACGGCATCGACCCGATCGATCTGGTCGTGGTCAACCTGTACCCGTTCGACAGCGACCCGAGCATCGAGTTGATCGACATCGGCGGCCCGACGATGGTGCGGGCTGCCGCAAAGAACCATGCTCACGTCGGCGTGGTCGTCGACCCGTCCGATTACGCAACGGTGGCCGAGGAGGTCGGTCGGGGCGGCGGGTTGTCCCAGGACACCCGGCGAAGCCTGGCCGTGCGGGCCTTCGAGGTCATCGCCGACTATGACCGCCAGATCGCCGACTGGATGGTCGACGGATTGCCGAGCGAGACCGAGGGCGCACCGGCCACAACCGTTGATGCGGGGCCCGACGTGCTTCCGACACGGCTGACGCTCGATGCCACCCGAGCCGAGGTGCTGCGCTACGGCGAGAATCCCCACCAGGTGGGCGCCCGGTACCGCACCGGCGACGGCGGGTGCTGGGATCGAGCCCAACAGCATCAGGGCAAGGCGATGTCCTATCTCAACGTCTACGACGCCGATGCCGCCTGGCGCCTGGTGTGGAGCCTGGGCGACCGGCCTGCCGCCGTGGTGATCAAGCACGCCAACCCCTGCGGTGCTGCGGTGGCCGATGATCTGGTGACCGCCTACCGGCGGGCCCACGAGGGGGACCCCACCTCGGCCTTTGGCGGAATCGTTGCGGTCAACGGCGAGTTCACCGCCGAGCTGGCCGAGCAACTGTCGCCGGTGTTCACCGAGGTGCTGATCGCCCCGTCCTATTCCCCGGAGGCGATCGAGCTGCTCGCCCGCAAGAAGAACCTTCGCGTGATCGAGGCCGAGCGCCCGACCGAGCCAGAGCTGTCGGTGCGTACCATCGCCGGCGGGCTGCTGGTGCAGACGTCCGACCCCGGCGGCTTCGACCGGGATGAAACCACGGTGGTAACCGAGCGTCAGCCTGAGCCGTCCGAGTGGGTCGACCTCGAGCTGGCCTGGAAGCTGGCGGCCCGCGTGACGTCCAACTGCATCGTGTTGGTGAAGGACACGATGGCGGTGGGGATCGGGGCAGGACAACAAAACCGTCGCGACGCCGGCCGGATTGCCGCCGAGAAGGCCGCCGGGCGGGCGGTCGGCGGCGCCTGCGCCTCCGACGCGTTCTTCCCGTTCCGCGACGGGCTGGACGCCGCCGCCGAGGCAGGCGCAACCTGCGTGGTTCAGCCGGGCGGGTCGGTGCGCGACGACGAGGTGATCGCGGCGGCCAACGAGGCCAACATGGCGATGGTCTTCACCGGGGTCCGTCACTTTCGCCACTGAGCCGAGCCCGGGGCAACGGTTAGCGTTGCCCCATGGCCGCAATCACGTTGGATGGACAAGCGCTCGCCGACCGCATTAAGTCGGAGCTGGCCCAGCGCGTGGCCGACCTTGCCCGACCCGGCGTCCTGTCGCCCACGGGACGGCCTCCTGGGTTGGGGACGGTCCTCGTCGGTGATGACGGCCCCAGCGCCCGCTACGTGGCGGGGAAACACCAGGACTGTGCCGACATCGCCATGACGTCGGTTCACCGGCCCCTCCCGGCCGATGCCACGCAGGCGCAGCTGGAGGCGACGATCGCCGAGATGAACGCCGACGAACGGGTCGATGCCTTCATCGTCCAGTACCCCGTCCCCGCCGGGCTCAACTTCGAAGCGGCGATGCTGGCGATGGATCCGTCAAAGGATGCCGACGGTCTGCATCCGGTGAACCTGGGCAAGTTGGTGATGGGCGAGCGGGCGCCGCTGCCGTGCACCCCCCATGGCATCCTCAAGCTGTTGGCCGCCTACGGGGTCGAGCTGGCCGGTCGACACATGGTGATCGTCGGTCGCGGCCTGACGATCGGCAGGCCGTTGGCGCTGCTCGCAGCGTTGAAGCGCCCGGACGCCAACGCCGCTGTCACCGTCGTCCATACCGGGGTCGGCGATCTGGCCTCCTACACACGCCAGGCCGACGTGATCGTTGCCGCCGCCGGCGCCCCGGGCGTGATTACCGCCGACATGGTGCGCCCGGGAGCGGCCGTGGTGGCGGCAGGGGTGACGATGGACGGCCGCAGGGTGGTCTCCGACGTCGCCGACGAGGTCGCTGAGGTTGCCGGTTGGCTGTCGCCGCGTCTGGGAGGCGTGGGGCCGATGACCAGGGCGATGCTGCTGGCCAACACGGTCGAGGCCGCAGCGATGAGGGCCGGGTCGGCCTGAGCCGCCGGGGACCGGCCGGATTGACGTGGGGGTGAAGTACCCTTTGACGATGGCCTCAGGCAGTTCTTCCGTAACGAGTGCGTCGGGCTCCGACGCCGTGCCCCGGGCGATCCCGGCACGGCCCAAGCGTGCCGATCCCATGCACCGGGACGCACGCATCGACGACCTGCTCGCCGAAGGCCCGACCCTGTCACTCGAGTTTTTCCCTCCAAAGACCGATCGCGGTGTCGCCAACCTGCTCGAAACGATCGATGCCCTCGAGGATCTCGACCCCGACTTCGTGTCGGTCACCTACGGCGCCGGCGGGTCGACCAGAGACCGCACCCGCGACCTGGTGGTCACCGCCAACCGCGATCGGAACTTCCCCGTCATGGCCCACCTCACCTGCGTGGGGCACACCCGGGCCGAGCTCAGAGAGCTGCTCGAGGACTACGCCGCCAGCGGAGTGCGCAACATCTTGGCCCTCGCGGGAGATCCGCCGGCCGACGGCAGCCCGGCCGAGGGCGATTTTCAGTACGCCACCGAGCTGATCGAGCTGATCCGAGAGGTGGGCGACTTCTCGGTGGGCGTGGCCGCCCACCCGGAGACGCACCCGCGGTCGCCGGACCGTGCCAGTGACCGCGAGCACCTGGCCGCCAAGCTCGAGGTCGCCGACTTCGCCATCACCCAGTTCTTCTTCAGCGCGTCGGACTACTTCGACATGGTCGACGAGCTCGATGCCCTGGGCGTGAGCACGCCGATCGTTCCCGGGGTGATCCCGGTGACCAACCCGGCCTCGGTCGCCCGCTTCGCAGACATGGCCAATGCGGCGCGCCCGGCCGAACTCTGGGCCCGGTACGAGGCGGTCGCAGAAGACCCTGAGGCCCTGATGGCCACCGCAATCGAGGCCGCTGCGTCGCTGGCGACCGAGCTGCTCGAGGGTGGCGCCCCGGGCGTGCACCTTTATGCGCTCAACCGCGCCGAGGCCCCGCTGGGCGTCGGCGCCCGTCTCGGTTGGCGGGTGAGACAGCGCCTGGACGTCTCGTGATCCGCGGGGCGGTCCGTCGATGAGCGGCGACCCCATGCCCGATCGCAACCTCGACCTCCGGGACAAGCTGGCCTGGATGGTGGAGACCCAGGGCTACGCGGTCGAGCCGGTGAAGCCGATCAACGAGCCCGGCGTCGCCCACCCCGGATACACCTTCACCGTCGGCTTCGAGGCCACCTGGGGTCACCCGGAGGTCGTCATCTGGGGCCTGGCACCCTCGGCGGCGCGCGGGCTGCTCGACCTGGTGGCAGCCCAGGTGGCGGCAGGCATCGAGCTGCCGGTGGGAGCGGTCTTCGTTGGCCTGTTGGAGAACGACCTGCGCTCGGCCCTGCTCGCCGTCGACGTCGAACTCGGCGACGAGCGCTTTCCCGGCGCAGCGGTTTTTTATTCCGAACGGCCCTTCCGCATGCTGCAGTTCGTCTGGCCCGATCGGGCTGGGATGCTGCCGTGGGAAGAGGGCTACGACGAGCGCTTGCGCCTGGCCCACCCGGTGATCGGGCACTGGTGAGTGCCGGGCTGGGGTCGTGGGGTGCAGCGCCCCTGGGCATGGGGCCACTGGTTGACGGAATGACGCGAGGCGCTGGAGTGGCCGCCCGTTGGCTGACCCAACCCGCTCGCGGTGCGGTCGAGAGCCAGCTGCGTCAGGCCTTCGATTCCAACCGGTTTCCACTGGAGCGTTACGACCATCCACCAGGTGACCCCGGCTGGTTCGGTCCGGACAGCGTCACCTGGTGGGCTCACGCCGACCTGTCGATGGTGGTGGGCGGTTTTGGCTCGCTGATGTTGCAGGCGCTGCACCCGTTGGCGATGGCCGGGGTGGCGGAGCACTCCGACTTCAAGGAGCGTCCGTTCGAGCGGCTGTCGCGCACCGCCAGCTTTGTGGTCGCCACCACCTACGGCGACAGCGAGACCGCCGAGAAGCTGTGTCGCGTCGTTCGCCGTACCCATCGGCACATCACCGGCGTGGCGCCCGACGGGCGCCCCTACGACGCCAACGATCCGGCCCTGCTGCGCTGGGTGCACGTTGCGGAGGTGTCGATGTTCGTCGCTGCCAACGCCCACTTCGGGCGCCGGGTGATGACCGCAGCCGAGGTCGATTGTTACTACGACGAGATGGCGGTGGTCGCCGAGGCGCTCGGTGCCACCCGGGTGCCCCGTAGCGCCGCCGAGGTGGCCAGCTACTTCGTCGAGGTGCAACCCGAGCTGCGAGCCGGTGAGCAGGCCGAGGACACACTTCGGTTCCTGGCCAGTCCTCCCGAGGGCGACCGCTTGGCCCGCAGCGTGTCTGGCATGTTCAGCGCCGCAGCGTGGGGGTTGCTCCCCGCTTGGGGCTACGGGTTGTATCGCCGTCCGGGACCGGGCCCGGTCGAGCGCGCCACCGTTGCCGCGTCCACCCGGGCCATCCTCGCTGCGCTGGCGGCGGTCACCGGCGAGAACCCGGTGGTCCAGCAGGCGGCCGCACGGGCCCGAGCCACCCCGGCATCACACCAACTGTCCTCCACGTAGTGGCCACGGGCTCGGGGCCCGATGCGGCAGAGCTGCCAGCGTGCTGGGCCAATCGGCGCCACGCCCGGTAACGTGACCGGTCCAGTCGATGAGTGCGGGGCGCCGCGCCCCGCCGATCAAGGGGGCACTATGAAGCGCTACGAGCAGTTCTACATTGGGGGCGAGTGGGTCACGCCTGCGGGCACGGCGACCGAGGACGTTGTCAACCCGGCCACCGAAGAGATCATCGGCAGCGTTCCGATGGGTACCCCCGAGGACGTCGACCGCGCCGTGGCGGCAGCCCGTCAGGCATTTCCGTCGTGGTCGACCACGTCGGTCGACGTGCGGGCCAAGTACCTGCGCGACATCGGCGCCGCCCTCACCGCCCGCTACGACGAGCTGGTCGACACGATCTCGGCCGAGGTGGGCTCGCCCAAGGCGTTTGCCCAGATGGTGCAGGCCGGCCTGGCCGTCGGCGATTGGAACACCTACGCCGATCAGATCGAGGCCTTCGAGTGGGAGAAGGAGCTGGGCAACTCCCTCGTGGTGCGCGAGCCGATCGGTGTCGTCGCCGCCATCACCCCCTGGAACTACCCGCTGTATCTGATCGTCTGCAAGGTGGCCCCGGCCCTCGCCGCCGGGTGCACCGTCGTGCTCAAGCCATCCGAAGTGACGCCCTTCAACGCCTTCCTGCTCACCGAGGTGCTCGACGAGGTGGGCCTGCCCGCCGGCGTGTTCAACCTGGTGACCGGCACCGGCCCCGAGGTGGGCGGTGCCATGACAGCTCACCCCGACGTCGACATGGTCAGCTTCACCGGCTCGGGTCGGGCGGGTAAGGAGGTGTCCAAGTCGGCCGCCGACACGGTGAAGCGGGTCGAGCTCGAGTTGGGCGGCAAGTCGGCCAACATCGTGCTCGATGACGCCGACCCGGCCACCGTGGCCTTCGGTTCGGTGTTCGCCTGCATGCTCAACTCCGGTCAGCCCTGCTCGCCCCGGCCCCGCCTGCTCGTGCCCGCCGACATGCACGACGAGATCGTCGACGCCGTCGTGGCGGAGGTGGCCCAGGCCAAGCTGGTCGACCCGACCGCCGACGAGCCCGACCTGTTCCACGCCTTCGGTCCGCTGGTGTCGGCCGCGCAGCGCGACAGGGTGCGCGACTACATCCAGAAGGGCATCGACGAGGGCGCCGACCTGGTGATCGGAGGCCCGGAGCAGCCCGAGGACCAGCCGCGCGGCTTCTACGTGAAGCCGACCGTGTTTGCCAACGTCGACCCCGACTCCACCATCGCCCAGGAGGAGATCTTTGGGCCGGTGCTGGCGGTGATTCCCTACACGGACGAGGACGATGCGATCCGCATCGCCAACAACACGATCTACGGCCTGGCCGGCGGCGTGCAGTCCGCCGACGTCGAGCGGGCCAAGTCGGTGGCCCGACGCATGCGCACCGGGCAGGTGGACATTAACGGTGGCGGCTTCAACGCAGCGGCCCCCTTTGGCGGTTATGGCCAGTCCGGCAACGGTCGCGAGCGGGGTGAGTGGGGCATCGACGGGTATCTCGAGACCAAGTCGATCCAGCTGTGACCCAGCGGTTGCCGCGGTGAGCGGAGGGTCGCCGGCCCCTCTCTCGCCAGATATGGGGCCGGCGGCCGATTCACCGCCCGAGGGCGCCGGCCTGGCGCGGTCGGGGCTGCGGTTGGTCGGCCGATTCGCCCGGATGGAACCGTGGCCGTTTGCGCTGGCCCTGTTCGGCGGCACCGCCTGGGCCGCCACCGTCGTGGGGTCAACCATCGTGATCGGCCAGGTGAACGACAAGGCGATCGTGCCGGTGCTGGCGGGGGAGAAAGGCCGCGGGGTGGCGCTGTGGGCGGCGCTGGCACTCCTGGCGGTCGGGGTGCTGCGCGGCGGCTCGGTGGTGCTGCGCCGCTGGTACGGCTCGGTGACCGAGGCACGGGTGCAGGCAGAGCTGCGGCGCCAGGTGGCCGACCGCGTGCTGGCCATGCCGCTGTCCGAGCATCGCAAACGTCCGACCGGCCAGCTGTTGGCGCTGGCCGACAGCGACGTCACCTTCTCTACTTGGGCGCTCATGCCGGTGCCACTCACGTTCGGGCTGGTGGCGCTGCTCGTGTTCTCGGTGATCAGCCTGTTGGTCGCCGACTGGACCTTTGCGCTGATCGCAGCGGTGCTGTTTCCCCTGTTGGTGTTGGTGAGCCGCTGGTTTTCGGCTCGCATGGTCGACCCGGCCACGCGATCCCAGGAGCAGGTGGCCCGGGTGTCGGGTATTGCCCACGAGAGCTTCGAGGGCGCCATGGTCGTCAAAACGCTGGGTCGAGAGGTTGCCGAATCGGGGCGCTTCGACGACGCCGCCGGTGCATTGCGCACCCAGCGGCTGCGGTTGGCCGCGCTGTCGTCGTCGTACCACCCGCTCGTCGATGCCCTGCCGCTGTTGGGCATGGTGGCGCTGATCGTCGTCGGCGGGTACCGCGTGCAGGCGGGCGCCGTCACCACGGGCGACGTGCTCGCTGCGGTCACCCTGTTCGGGTGGCTCAACTTTCCGGTGCGGGTGGCTGGGTTTTTGTTCGAGTCGATGCCGCGTTCGCTGGTGTCGATGGGGCGGATCGAGTCGCTTCTCGCCGTCGAGGATGGTGCCGATGCCGCCGCCGGCACCTGGGCTGGCGCTTACCCGCCGGAGTCGCTGCCCGGCTCACACCCCGACCGGCGGGTCGACCGGTTGCCCGCCGGGGCGCCGTCGGTCCGCTTCGAGGGCGTGAGCTTCGGCTTCGAGCCGGGACCCGACGTGCTCACCGACGTCGACCTCGAGGTCGCCTCCGGGGAGGTCGTCGCGCTGGTCGGAGCGACCGGAGCGGGCAAGTCCACGCTGTGCGAGCTGTTGGTGCGCCTCGACGAGCCGACCGCCGGGCGCATCGTTCTCGGCGGTGTCCCGCTGGACGACCTCACGCCCTCCGAGCTCCGCTCGACGGTGGCGCTGGTGTTTCAGGAGAGCTTCCTGTTTGCCACGTCGCTGCGCGACAACGTGGTGCTGGGGCGCGACCTGGACGATCGCGAGGTGCTCGACGTACTCGAGCGGGCTCGCGCGCGCCGCTTCGTCGAAGAGTTGCCCGATGGCCTCGAAACGATGATGGGGGAGCGGGGCGTCACCCTGAGCGGTGGGCAACGCCAGCGTGTCGCCCTCGCCAGGGCCTTGGTGCGCCGACCCCGGGTGCTGGTGCTCGACGATGCAACCTCGGCGGTGGATCCGGTGGTCGAGGCCGAGATCCTGGGTGGTCTCCGAGGTGGCGGCCATCGGGCCGACGCCGGCGTTATGACGGTGCTGGTCGTTGCGCACCGCCTATCGACGATCGCCTTGGCCGATCGCGTCGCCTTCATGGAGGCCGGCCGTATCGTGGCGGTCGGAACCCACACCCAGTTGCTCGATCACCCGGGCTATGAGGCGCTCGTCACCGCGTACGAGCGCGACGAGGTCGCGGTCGCCCCGGCAGGGGAGCTCCGATGAGTGATGCGGTCGCCCAGCTGGACGTCGACCCGTTCTCGGACGACCTTGTCGAGCGGCCGGGCGCGATGGCCCTACTGCGCGCTGGCGTGGCGGCGACGCCGGAGCTGCGGGCCGGTTTGGGCACGGCGATCGCCCTCTCGGTCGCCAACGCAGCTTGGCGACTGGTCGTGCCGATCGCCCTTCAGCAGGTGCTCGACCATGGCCTCAGCGGGTCGGGCGGCGTCGACATTCCGTTCGTGTTGTGGGCGAGTGCGGCTGCGGCCGTGGTCGTGGTCGTACTGACCGTCGTCGTGCAGCGTTTGACCATGGCCATGGCCCGAGTGGCTGAAGACGTGCTCTATGCACTGCGCACACGGACGTTTGCCCACGTGCACCGGCTGTCGATCGCCGCCCACGGCGAGTCGAAGACCGGCGTGCTGGTCAGCCGGGTCACCTCCGACATCGAAACCCTCGCCCAGTTCGCCACCTGGGGGGCGGTCAACTGGACCGTGTCGTCAGGCGTGCTCGTCGTCTCGCTGATCACGATGTTCATCTACTCGTGGCAGCTGGGCGTGCTGACGGTTGTCGTGCTCGCCCCAGTGGTGCCGATCATGATCGTCGTGCAGCGGCGCCAGCTCATCGCCTACGACACGTTGCGCAACCGGGTCGGTGACACGCTCGGGCGCATCGCCGAGACCGTGTCCGGCGTGCGCGTCATCCGGGCCTATCACCACTCCGAGAACGCCCGCGGCGACCTGCATGGTGCCATCGGCGAGCAACTGGCCGCGCAGCTGCGCGCCCGCTTCTTCTTCTCGATCATGTTCCCGATGTCGGACCTCTTCGGTGGGCTGCTGCTGGCGGTCATCGCCGGTGCGGGGTTGTACTTCGCCGGGTCGTGGGGCCTCACCGCCGGTGTGATCGTCGCCTGCCTGCTGCTGGCCAACCAGCTGGCCCAGCCGATCGCCGAGATCGGCGAGGTGCTCGACCAGACCCAGACAGCGCTGGCCGGTTGGGGCAAGATCCTCGGCCTGTTGGACCAGCCGATCGACGTCATCGAGCCCACCGCCGGGTTGGCGCTGCCCGAGGGCGCCCTCGGAGTCGCTGTGAACAACGTGACCTTTTCGTACCTGCCGGGCCAGCCGGTGCTGCACGACGTCTCGCTCGAGATTCCGGCCGGAACGACCGTAGCGATCGTCGGCGAGACCGGCTCGGGCAAGACCACCCTGTCCAAGTTGTTGTGTCGGCTGGCCGACCCGCAACTCGGTGGAGTGTTCCTCGGCGGTATCGACCTGCGCGACGTCGATCCCGCATCCCGGCACCGGGCGATCCGGCTCGTTCCCCAGGACGGGTTTCTCTTCGACGACACCGTGGCCGCCAACGTGGCGCTGGGGCGTCCCGGTGCCACCCGATCCGACGTCGAGGCGGCGTTCGCCGCCCTTGGCCTGACCGAGTGGGTGGCCCAGCTGCCCGACGGCGCCGAGACCGCCGTGGGCGAGCGCGGCGGTGCGCTGTCGGTGGGTGAACGCCAACTGGTCGCCTTGGCGCGGGCCCAGTTGGCCGATCCTGGGTTGTTGTTGTTGGACGAGGCGACCTCCAACGTCGACCCGGAAACCGAGCGGGTACTGGGCCGGGCCCTGGCCAGCCTGTCCAAAGGTCGGACGACGATCTCGGTGGCCCATCGCCTGTCGACCGCCGAGGCGGCCGAGCTGGTGGTCGTCTTCGACGCCGGCAGGATCGTCGAACTGGGAGCCCACGCCGAGCTGGCCGTCGCCGGCGGCGTCTATGAGCGCCTCTACGACAGCTGGGTCGGCAACACCCGATCGGGTACTGCGTAGCGCCTTCGGCCCTGACCCCTGTGCCGGTTCGGCTGGTCCTCGCTTCGCTGCGTCGCCGGGCCGGCGGCGCTTGAGGTGACTCGCTGCGCTCGCAACCTCGCCGCCGTCCGGTACAAAGGAGCGCCTTCGGCGTCGGCCGCTGCCTCGCCGTTCGGGTGGCGCCGGGTAGCGCCGGTAGGCTCGGCCGTCCATCCAAACGAAGCGACAAGCAGGAGCCTCACCGTGTCGACCAACGCCCCAGTTCGAGTAGCAGTCACCGGCGCGGCCGGGCAGATCGGGTACTCGTTGCTCTTCCGGATCGCATCCGGGGCCATGCTGGGCCCCGACCAGCCGGTGGCGTTGAACATGTTGGAGATCACCCCGGCCCTCGGCGCGCTCGAGGGCGTGGCGATGGAGCTGGATGACTGTGCCTTTCCGCTGCTGAGCGAGATGGTCCGCACCGATGACGCCGACGTGGCCTTCGGCGATGCCGACGTCGCGCTGCTCGTCGGCGCCATGCCCCGCAAAGCGGGCATGGAGCGCGGCGACCTGCTGGCGGCCAACGGCGGCATCTTCGGCCCGCAGGGCCAGGCGATCGGGCGTTCGGCCAAGGCCGACATCAAGGTGCTCGTCGTCGGCAACCCGGCCAACACGAACGCCCTGATCGCCCAGTCGGCCGCCGTCGGCATGGATCCCCGCCGCTTCACGGCGATGACCCGCCTCGATCACAACCGGGCGATGGCCCAGCTGTCGGCCAAAACCTCAACGCCGGTCACCGATATCGCCAAGCTGACGATCTGGGGCAACCACTCGAGCACCCAGTACCCCGACTTGAGCAACGCCACGGTTGGCGGCAAGTCCGCCCTTGAGACGATCGGCGATCAGGCATGGGTGGCCAACGAGTTCATCCCGACCGTCGCCAAGCGCGGCGCGGCGATCATCGATGCACGCGGCGCTTCCTCGGCCGCCTCGGCCGCCAGCGCGGCGATCGATCACATCCGCACCTGGACGATGGGCACCGATGACGGCAACTGGACCTCGATGGCCGTGCCCTCTGACGGCAGCTACGGAGTGGACGAGGGGCTGATCTCCTCGTTCCCGGTCACCTGCGCCGACGGCGACTACTCGATCGTTCAGGGTCTGGAGATCGACGACTTCTCCCGTGAGCGCATTGACGCTTCGGTCGCCGAGCTTCGTGAGGAGCGCGACGCCGTCGCCGAACTCGGTCTGCTCTAGAACATCGCCCGAGCGGCAGGTCGACGTGCGGCCCCCGGCACGTTGTACCCCACGGTCTGCGGTTTGCTTGGGCCGGCGCCGGGTACCCTGCCCCTATGACCGACGATCTGCCCTCCGACGAGCAGCTGTTGGCGCTGCTCGAGGCTGCCGATGTCCAGAGCCACCTGGCCGCCGGGGCATCGGACACCGACGGGTTGGCCGTCCAATACCGCATTGAACCCGGCGACCGACAGTGGTGGTGGAGCACCCGCAAGGGCTCGCCATCCACCGGCATCGGCCGGCTCGACGATCCCGATGTGGTCGTCACCTGCGACCCGGCGACGGCGCGAGGACTGCTCGATGGCACGCTGGAGGTGTCGCGTGCATTTCTGCTCGGCAGGCTGCGGGTCGACGGCGAGCTGGGCTTGGCGCTTCCCCAGGCGGCTGCGCACCGACCGGCGGCCACGCCTCCAGGGCGGCGAGGCTGAGCACGGTGAGCGCCCGGAAGCTCCAGCGCCGGTCCATCGTTCCCGGGTGCGTCCGTGCCTGAGCTTCCCGAGCTGGAGGCCCACGCCGGGAGATTGCGCGACGGTTGGGCGGGGCACACGCTGAGCGGGTTCCGGCCGTTCAGCTTCGCCGTGATGAAGACGGTGATACCCGATCCCAACGAGGGGGTCGGCCGTCCGCTGAGCACGGTGGGGCGGCGCGGAAAGTATCTGATCGCCAACTTCGACGGCGTGGTGTTCGTCGTCCACCTGATGCAGGGAGGGCGGTTGCGGGCGACGGCGCCGGCCAGCGGCCCCAAGGCGCCCCGGGGCGCGCTGGCCCGGTGGGGCTTCGACGGGGCGGACGACTGGACCTTGACCGAGGCCGGCAAGGAACGCCGGGTGGGGGTGTGGGTGTTCGACCGCCGCAACGGGCCCTCGACCGCCGAGGCGGAGCTGTTCGCCGACCTGGGGCCCGACGCCGACACGTTGGACGCCCGCGGGCTGGGCGAGCGCCTGCGAAGCCGGTCCGGTCGGCTGCACAACGTGCTCCGCGACCAACGGGTGGTGGCGGGCCTCGGCCGACGGCTGGCGAACGACCTGTGCCACGTTGCCCGGCTGTCGCCGTTTGCCCCCACCGGCAGGCTGACCGACGACGAGGTGAAGCGGGTGCACCTCGCGCTCGGCGACCTGCTCCAGCGCGATCTCGCCTTCGAGGTCACCCAAGCGGAGCTGGTCAACACGGCGAAGCGGCCCACCAACGTGCACCGTCGCGCCGGTGAGCCGTGCCCGACGTGCGGGGAGCCGATCCGCGAGGTCGCCTACCGGTCCTATGTGGTCAACTACTGCCCGACCTGCCAAACCGATGGCAGGATCCTGGCCGACAACACGACCAGCAAGTTCTTGAAGTAGGCGATCTTTCACCAAACGACTGCGCCCGATGCGGGTGCGGCACCGACGTCCGAGGGGGACACCATGACAGCGGTCGACGCCACCGACGAGGCCCGACACGTTCACAGCGACGAAGAACTGTGGAACGAGTCGTATTACTACGACTTCTTTGCTCCGGACGGCAGCTTGGGCGGCTACCTGCGCATCGGTTTCATCCCCAACCTGAACCGAGTTTGGTACTGGGCGTGCGCGGTGGGCCCCGATCGGCAGCTGGTCACCGTCGTCGACAACGAGGTGCCGCTTCCCACCGATCCGCGGTCACTCGAGCTGCGCACCGATGCGCTGTGGGCCGACCACACGGTCGAGGATCCGTTGGTTCACGCCACATGCAACCTGGAGGCGTTTGGTTTGCGGGTGGATGATCCGGCGGAGATGTACCGCCCCGAACCCAGGGGCGAGCGGGTGGCCTTCGGGTTTGAGCTCGACTGGGAGACCAACGGCGAGGCCTACATGTGGCCGCCGATCACGCCCCGTTACGAGATCCCCTGCACGGTCCATGGTCGCGTGCTGATCGGATCCGAGGAGTTCGAGGTGGATGGCTTCGGCCAGCGCGATCACTCCTGGGGGGCCTCGCGGGACTGGTGGGCCAACACCTGGTGCTGGAACGCCGGTCGCCTCGAGGACAACACCCGCTTTCACTCCACCGGGGCCCTCATCCCCGACAGCGATTTTGGGGTCGGGTACGTGATCGACCCCGATGACCAACTGGTCGAGGTCGACAGCGTGCGGGTGGCAACCGAGATGGGACGGGAAGGGCTGCCCGAGTCGGCCGAGCTGGCGGTGGGCGAACTTGAACTCGATGTCGAACCGCTGGCGTTCTCCCCGGTGCTCCTCACCCACCCTGACGGCCGCGAGGACAGGTTTCCCCGTGCGCTGGCGCGGTTCACCTCAGCCGACGAGCGGCAGGGCTACGGCTGGATCGAGTGGAATCAGCCACCGGCCGGTTGAGCTTCCCCGAGCGCTGGGCGCCGGGGGGTGTCAGCCGACGCCGCACACCTCCGAGAGGCGTGTGGTGAGGTTGTCCAAGGCGTCGGTGTACGCCTTGTTGGCGGCGGCACCCGGGTTGATCTGGCCACCTTCGGCGGTGTCCCGGGCAACCTGGGCAACGATGTCGATGTCCTTGGTCGAGGCTGGTCCGAATGCTTTCTTGAGGGTGGTGACATCCTGGTCGATGTTGTCGATCGATGACACCCCGAGCGCCCCGAGGCTGAGCCTCGTCAGCGCAGCGCCGGCGTCGACGCACCCGCCCAGCCCATCGGGGATCGTCAGGTCGACCCCTTCGGGCAGGGTGAGCTCGGTTCCGTCGGGCAGGGTGATTCCGGTGGGGATGGTCATGCCGGTCGGTGCGCTGGTGGAGGAGGCCACACTCCCGTCGACACCGCCGGAGGGTTCAGTGGTGGTCGAACTGGTGGATGACGTGGTGGTGGTCGAATCACCCCCGGTCGCCTCCGTGGTGCGCGTCGGTTGCGACGAGGTGGTCGTCGTATCCCCTGCCTGAGAGAGGTCGTTGCCGCATCCCGCCATCAAGGCGAGAGCTGCCACGGCGAGGCCGACCCCCAAACGGGTTCGTAGCGGGAGAGTGGGTTTGGTTGCGTTCACGGTGCTCCTCGTCGCTGGGGTCGCGAAGGTCAACCGTAATTCGTCGCCGCGCCGAGACGCCGTGACGGGTGAGCGCCGGGTCGGCCGGCGACTCGCTGATTGGGGGCTGCGGGCGATCACGGGCCGCTAAGGTGATTTCACATCCGAGTGGGGAACTTTCGATTCCCGGGGGCTCAGGTGACGATCACCCGATCGACGGCCCGCTCGTGTCGCAGGGGAGAAGCTCATGGTGAATCGGGGACGAATCCTGGCAGCGGTTTCGATGGCCGGGGTGGTCATGCTGGGTGCCGGGGCGTGCGGCAACGACACCGACGCAAAGTCGGAGTCGACACCGACGACGCCGACGACGCTGACCACCGACACGACTGGGGCCTCCAACGAGTCGGCGGACACCACGACGACTGCGGTGTCGGGAGCGACCGACGAGGTCTCGGGCACGGGCTATTACGGCGGCTTTAGCTTCGAGCTCTCCGAATCGGAGGTCGTTGTCGAGGAGGGTGTCGATGCGGAGTTGTCGATCAGCGTCGACGTGAAGAACCTGCGCGAGTCGGGTTCTCAGGTGTTCAGCCCGCCGGTGTCGATCGAGGACGATGCAGGCACGGGCGTGAGCGGATCGGCCGACAGCGATTCGATTCCCGGAGGCTCATCGGGCAAGGCGACCTTTGTCTTCAGCTCCAGCGACGGCTTCGACGACCTTGAGGGGTGGACGCTGCTCGTGGGCGACAGCGGGGAGGCTCGTGTGGAGCTTCCGCTGGACGGGAGCGATCAGGTCAGCCGGACTCCGGTGGAGCTCGAGCCGAGCGACGCCGAACTGAGCGTCGACGACGTGGACATCACGTTCGTCTCCCTCGAAGCCCAGTGGAGCGACTCCGATGGCTACCAGGTGGGCAAGGATGAAGTTGCCGTCATGCTCGAAGCGTCGGCAACCAACAACACCGACAGCCAAACCTGTGTGCGCGACGCAGTGAGCTTTGTCAGTCCGGACGGCGACACGACCGCTGCCTACGGGGTTGGTGACTGTGAGCCGGCGGGTGAATCATCGAAAGGGCTCATGTTCAGCGCGGTGATCGAGCAACCCGAGGCCGGAGAGTGGACGCTGAAGGTCGTCGGTGAATGGGGAACCGACGGGGCAGAAGCGAGCGGCGAGGTCACCTTCGAGCTCACTGAGGAGGACCTCTCCGGCACGATGGGCAGCGATTCCGGTGAGGATGAGTCGGACACCTCGGGGTCCTCGACCACGACCGCCAAGGACGATGAGGCAACCTCCACCACCGAGGGCGGCGAGAAGTCAACGACCACCGAGGGCTGAGCCCCCCCGGAGCGATAATGAGCTTGGCGCTCTAACCGACCTTGCGCTCGCCGAGGCGGCGGCGGTTGGTCCACTGCGCCTTGACGTAGTCACGGTTCATCATGGCGATGAAGTCGATCGAGATCTCCTTGGGGCACGCCTCGCCGCACTCGCCGTAGTTGCGGCACGAGCCGAAGTACTCGTCCATCTTCTCGACCATG
Source organism: Candidatus Neomicrothrix sp. (assembly GCF_035329545.1). Taxonomy (NCBI): domain Bacteria; kingdom Bacillati; phylum Actinomycetota; class Acidimicrobiia; order Acidimicrobiales; family Microthrixaceae; genus Candidatus Neomicrothrix; species Candidatus Neomicrothrix sp. Next base: position 95,261 of record NZ_DAOLGP010000005.1, on the reverse strand, counting down.
GCGATCGAGCGGTCCCAGCGTTCTGCCTGGCCCTGGGGCAGCAGGTTGAGGTGCTGCATCTTGGCCGACGTGAACAGGCTGGCGGCCGAGTTGGGGCAGGCGGCGACGCAGGCGCCACAGCCGATGCATGCGGCGGCGTCCATGGCCGCCTCGGCCGCATCCTTGGCGATGGGGATCAGGTTGGCGTCAGGCGTGCCGCCGGTGGTGACGTCGATGTAGCCGCCGGCCTCGACGATCCGGTCGAACGTCGCCCGGTTGACCATCAGGTCTTTGATGACGGGGAAGGCCGCCGAGCGGAACGGCTCGATGATGATCTCGTCACCGTCGGTGAACTGGCGCATGTGCAGCTGGCAGGTGGCGGTCGCCTTCTGCGGGCCGTGCGCCTGACCATTGATCATGACGCCGCACGTGCCGCAGATGCCCTCGCGGCAGTCGTGGTCGAACACGATGGGTTCCTGATCGTGGTCGATCAGGTCCTCGTTGACGTAGTCGAGCATCTCGAGGAACGAGGCGTCGTCGGCCACCTTGGTGGTGTACGTCGCAAACTCGCCGGTGCTCTCGGGGCCTGCTTGGCGCCATACCTTGAGGGTGAGGTTGAGCATTTCGGTCATCGTCGGGGTCCGTTCTCGGTGCTCAGTGACCGGTCGTCGGTAAGCATCTACTTGTAGGAGCGCTGGGAGGGCGTCACGTCTTCGAAGACGAGCGGTTCCTTGTTCAGCACGGTGTCCTGGGCGATGTTCGGGCCGCCGTACTCCCAGGCAGAGACGTATTGGAAGTTGACGTCGTCGCGGAGCGCCTCGCCCTCGGGCGTCTGGGATTCCTCCCGGAAGTGGCCGCCGCAGCTTTCAACGCGATCGAGTGCGTCCTTGGCCTGCAGTTCCGCCAACTCCATGAAGTCGATCACCCGCAATGCCTTCTCCAGGCTCTGGTTGACCCCCTCGGCGGTGCCGAGGATCTTCACGTTGTTCCAGAACTCCTCGCGCAGTGCGGGGATCTCGGCCAGCGCCTTCTCCAGGCCGGCCTCGTTGCGGCTCATGCCGATGTAGTCCCAGACCAGCTTGCCCAGCTCGCGGTGATAGTGATCGACAGACTTGGTGCCGTTGGTCGACATCAGGTGATCGATGCGGCCCTGCAACTCGGCCTCGGCCCGGTCGAACGCGGGGTCGTCGGTGGACAGCGGGTCGCTGCCCAGCTTGGGGGCCAGGTAGTTGGCCACCGTGGGCGGGGCGACGAAGTAGCCGTCGGACAGGCCCTGCATGAGGGCGGAGGCCCCCAGCCGATTGGCGCCGTGGTCGGAGAAGTTGGCCTCGCCCAGCGCAAACAGCCCGGGGATGGTGGTCTCCAGGTTGTAGTCCACCCACAGGCCACCCATCGTGTAGTGGGTGGCGGGGTAGATGCGCATCGGAACCTCGTAGGGGTTCTCGCCGGTGATGCGCTCGTACATCTCAAAGAGGTTGCCGTAGCGCTCGGCGATGAGGTCCTTGCCCAGGCGCTCGATGGCGCTGGCGAAGTCGAGGTACACGCCGTTGTGCAGCGGGCCGACGCCGCGGCCACTGTCGACAGCCGTCTTGGCGTTGCGAGAGGCGATGTCCCGGGGCACCAGGTTGCCGAACGCCGGGTACTTGCGCTCGAGGTAGTAGTCGCGCCGCTCCTCCGGGATCTGCGCCGGGGGCGTGTCGACGTCGTCGACCGACTCCGGCACCCAGATGCGGCCGTCGTTGCGCAGCGACTCCGACATGAGGGTGAGCTTGGACTGGAACTCATCCGACGGCGGGATGCAGGTGGGGTGGATCTGGGTGTAGCAGGGGTTGGCGAACGCTGCGCCCCGCTTGTGGGCACGCCAGGCCGCCGTTGCGTTGGAGTTCATGGCGTTGGTCGAGAGGAAGTACGTGTTGGAGTAGCCGCCGGTGGCCAGCACGACCGCATGGGCCGAGTGCCGGGTCAGCTCACCGGAGATCAGGTCCCGGGCGATGATGCCCGCCGCAGTGCCCTCGTCGTCGAGGACGAGATCGAGCATCTCGGTGCGGTTGTGCAGGGTGCACGTGCCCGCCTCGATCTGATGGGCCAGGGCCTGATAGGCGCCGAGTAGCAGTTGCTGACCGGTCTGACCGCGGGCGTAAAAGGTGCGGCTCACCTGTGCGCCGCCGAAAGAGCGGTTGGCCAGCAGGCCGCCGTACTCGCGGGCGAAGGGCACTCCCTGGGCGACGCACTGGTCGATGATGTTCGACGACACCTGGGCCAGCCGGTAGGTGTTGGCCTCGCGGCTACGGAAGTCGCCGCCCTTGATCGTGTCGTAATACAGCCGGTACACCGAGTCGCCGTCGGCCTGGTAGTTCTTGGAGGCGTTGATGCCGCCCTGTGCTGCGATCGAGTGCGCACGGCGGGGGCTGTCGTGGAAGGTGAAGACCTGCACGTCGTAGCCGAGTGCGCCCAGCGTTGCGGCGCAGGCGCCGCCGGCTAGCCCGGTGCCCACCACGATCACCTTGAACTTGCGGCGGTTGCTGGGGTTCACCAGCTTCATGTTGAAGAGGTGGTTGTCCCACTTGTCGGCCAGCGGGCCTTCGGGGATTTTCGCGTCGAGCGAGATGGTCATGTGGCTCTCCCTACGAGACGATGCCGGTCATGGCGGCCAGCGGCATGATGGTGTTGCCCACGCCGATCAGCACGGCCAGGCCGATGGCGAAATAGCGCCGGGCGACGTTGTACTTGGGGCTGTTGAGGCCGAGGCTCTGAAACATCGACCAGGCACCGTGGTAGAGGTGCACGGCCAGCAGCAGGTTGGCGACGATGTAGAAGATCGCCACCGGCGGGCGGCTCATCGACGCAACGAAGTTTTCGTACGGCATGCCCCGTTGCCAGCCGTTTCCGGCGGCGCCGCCGACGCCCCAGGTGAGGTCGGCCAGGTGGAACAGGAGGTAGAACAACACGATGGTGCCGGAGACGGCCATGGTGCGGTTGGCGTAGTTGACCGCTACGAACTGGCGCTTGGACTCGTAGTGGACCGGGCGGGCCCGCTTGTTGATCACGACCAGGCGATAGGCAGCCAGGATGTGGACGAGGAAGGCGCCGATCAGCCCGAGGCGCATGATCCACAGAAACACGGTCCTTGGGAGGATCGGATACAACAGTTCCCTCAGGAACTCGCCGTAATGGTTGATCGCCTCGGCCCCGAGGAACATCTTCCAGTTGCCGATCATGTGAAAGACGATGAAGCCGATCAACATGACGCCGGACAGGGCCATCGCCCACTTCATGCCGACCGTCGTGTCGAGGAAGCGAATGGGCCAGGGAAGGTTGCGGCGCGTGGGGCGCTGCGACTCGGGTTCCTGGGCTCCTGGTCGACCTTGGACCACCTGCGCCATGGATTGGGCCTCCGGTTGCGTCGGTCAAGCCGACTCGAATGTGTGAACGAGCAAGACGGTGGCGGAGCCAGACGTCGGTGGCCAACCTACTCGTCGGGGATCGAGAGCGACCAGAAGGCCACACCCGCTGCGTCGTCGGTCAGCACGTAGCGCCACGCCGTCGGAGGTCGCGAGTTGTCCTCGGCCCCGGCGATCAGGGTCAGCTCGAGCGACAACGACCCTTCCAGCGGCCGAACGAGGGGCAGGGTGGCGATCGTGGCCGACCCGGCCGTGGGGACGGGCCCGGAGAATGTCCACGAGTGGACACGTTCTGCCCACCGCACCGTGGCGACCACCCGTGCTGTGTCGGCGTCCGCGCCCGTGTCGCCGTCCATCCAGTCCCGGCACAACCACAGGTTGACGGCAAACCCGCGGCCGGGGCGCAGGTGCGGTGGCGGGGGCTCGGGGAGGACGGTGACCGGTGCCCAGGCCGGATCGCTGGGCTGCTCGGGCCAGGGCGCGCTGAACCCACGCCCGGGCCGTCCCGCCATCCGCCGTACGGTCGCGATCACGTTGGACGGCACGGGCTCCTGGGGTGGAACTCGGTTGGTCGCCCCGGTCGTCGGCGCTGCTGTGTCGTCGGCGCTGGTCGACCGCACCCATGCCAGCGTCGTGGGCCACCGTCGGTGGCGCCGGGCCAGCAGCGCCGCCGCAGCTCCAGGTGCCAGATCGGGCCAAGAGGAGACCCCGGTGCCTGCCAACCGTTCCAGGAACGACCGTCGGCGGTACCGGTGCTCCTCGTCCATTACCCGCAGCCCTGCCGAGGTGGCCGCATTCCTGACGATCGTCGGAATGGCGCCCGAGGGGGCGCGCACCGCGTTGGCGCCGAGGTCGACCGCCCGCCGGGCCACGGTCTGGGCCTGCGCGGTCGTGGCAACGCTCAGGTCGTCGGCGTCGAGTTCGACGCAGCGCAGATACACCGCCTCAGTGTCGTCAGTAGACCCACACCGTTGTGCCGATGCGGCCCCAAGCTGTCCCCCAGAGGAAGTCGATCTCCGGGTTGGTCAGCCGTACGCATCCGTGGCTGGCGGCGTAGGCGGGAACCGACGGCGAGCCGTGGAGGGCGATGCCACCGTTGAAATACTTCGGACGCCACAGCTTGCCGAGCGGTGAGACTCGTAGGCCGTTGATTTGACGGAAAATGCGGTATTTGCCACGGGGCGTGCGGTGGCTGGCATCGCCGGTCGACGCATTGAACACGGAATGGACGTAGCCACCGTCGACCAGCAGCACGACCTGGCGGGCCAGGTCGACCTCGATCACCCGGCCCGAGCGGCTGCGGGCGTTGGGACGACCGACCAGGTTGATGTGGCGCAGGGTTTGGGGTCCGGCGACCCCGTCTCGCCCCAGACCGTAGAACTTCTGGAACGCCATGACGGCGTGGTAGGTGTTGGACCCGTAGGAGCCGTCGGCCGACACAAAAAAGCCGAGTTGGCCAAGTCGGGATTGCATCGACTTGACCGCAGCGCCTCTCGAGCCGCTGCGCAGCGTCTGGCCGGTGGGCACGGGGGTGGTGTTGCAACCGCACGAGGCGCCCAGCGTCGCCATGACCAGCATGGCGATGAGGAGACGGGTCCTGCCGGTGGTCCGTCGCTTCATCGAATTAGACGCTGAATGTGTAGCCACGATCACTCTCCGTGAGGTTCCGCTCGGTGTGCTGTGATTTCGTTCTGAGATTGCTAACAGATTTTAGGCGAAATTGCACTCATCGGCATGGCGGCTTGATCGCTCTCTGCCGGTCGGTCCGGCCAAGGCCGACCCTTTTCTCCGTCTTCGTCCGGACGCGGGCTCGTCCTCGGCCCATCGCGGGATACCTTGCCCGGGTGACCGCACACGATTCCCCCTCCGAGACCACGGCCGCATCGGCCGACGCAGATCACCGGGTTCCAACACCTCCTGACACCCTGCCGGCCACGCTGGGTGAGCTGTTGGCCTCTGGCTGGACGTCTCGCAGCGTGGTCGATGAACTGCGGGCCAATGCCATCGCCAAGCTTCGTTCGGGCGAGACGTTGGTGCCCGGCGTGATCGGCTACGACGACACGGTGCTGCCGCAGCTCACCAACGCGCTGCTGGCCGGTCATGATCTGATCCTGCTCGGGGAGCGCGGTCAGGCCAAGACCCGCATCATCCGGGCACTCGTCGAGCTGCTCGACGAATGGCTCCCCGCCGTGGCGGGCTCCGAACTTGCCGACGACCCGACCGCCCCGATCAGCCCCGGTGCGATCGCCGCCGTGGCCGAGGGGGGCGACGACACCCCGCTGGAGTGGTTGCACCGCTCGCAGCGGTACGCCGAGAAGCTGGCGACGCCCGACACCTCGATTGCGGACCTGATCGGGGAGGTCGACCCGATCAAGGTGGCCGAAGGCCGGCACCTCGACGATGAGGGCACCATTCACTTCGGCTTGGTGCCTCGCGCCAACCGCGGCATCTTCGCCATGAACGAGCTGCCGGATCTGTCCGAACGCATCCAGGTGGGCCTGTTGAACATCCTCGAGGAGCGAGACGTACAAATCCGTGGCTACCGGATCCGGCTGCCGGTCGACGTCATGTTGGTCGCCTCGGCCAACCCGGAGGACTACACCAACCGCGGTCGGCTGATCACCCCGCTCAAGGACCGCTTCGGTGCCCAGATCCGCACCCACTACCCACTCGAGGTGGCCACCGAGGTGGAGATTCTCGACCAGGAAGTCACCGTGCCTCAGGTCGAGGGCGTGTCGATCGGGATGCCGCGACCGATGGCCGATGTGGTGGCCACATTCTCCCATCTGGCCCGGCAGAGCTCACAGATCTCGCAGCGATCCGGCGTGTCGGTGCGCCTCAGCGTGACCAACGCCGAGACGATGACCGCCAACGCGGTGCGACGCGCCCTGCGCCTTGGCGAGAGCGAGGCCGCTCCCAGGGTGTGCGATCTCGAATCCCTGCCCGCCTCGACGATGGGCAAGCTCGAGATCGAGAGCCTGGAGGAGGGCCGAGAGGGCCAGATCGTGGGCCAGCTTATGAACCACGCCGTGCTGGCCGTGTTCCGCGAGCTGGTCAGCCCCGGGGATCTAGGACGGGTTGTCGACGAAATCGAACAGCACGGCGCCGTCGAGGTTGGCGACGACGTGACCTTGGTCGAGTTCACCGAGCTGCTCTCCGGGGCCCCGGAGCTCACCAAGGTGGCCTCATCGGTGGCGGGCGACGCCGCGACGGCGGCCGAGTTGGCTTCCGCCGCCGAGCTGGTGCTCGAAGGCCTGCACCTGTCCAAGCGGCTCAATAAGGACGCGATGGGCGCCGCCACCACCTACTCGGGCCGCCGCTGATGGGCATCTCGTGACCTCTCGGCTGCGGTACTCACCATGGGACGGCACCCAGGTGGTCTTCGACGTCGATGCCCTCGACGTCATGGAGGAACTGACCGACGACCTGCTGTACTCCGGCGACGTCAACGCTGCCCTTCGTCGCCTGCTGCAGGAGGGCATGACCGATCGTGACGGCCGACGCCTGGAGGGCCTGACCGACCTGATCGAACGCCTTCGGGAGCGGCGCGAGGAGCTGCTGGCCAACTCCGACCTCGGCTCGGCGGTCGAGGGCATCGGTCAGGAGCTGACCGAGATCACCGACATGGAGCGGGCCGAGATGGACTGCCAGGAGGCAGCGGCGCGGGCCTCGGGCGACGAGGAGTGGGCCCGGTCGGCCCAGGAGTCCTTCACCAACAAGCGTTTTGACCTCGACCTGATGCCGCCGGACCTGGCCGGGCAGATGAAGGCGCTCGATCGTTACGACTTCACCTCCGACGAGGCCGCCGAGCGCTTCGAGGCGCTCACCGAGAGGCTTCGGGGCCAGCTGCTCGACCAGGCGTTTAATCAGATGTCGGGGGCGATGGCAAACCTCAGCCCCGAGGAACTCGCTCGCAACCGCGACATGATGGCCGAGCTGAACTCGATGCTCGAGGCCCGCTCCGAGGGGCGCGAGCCCGACTTCGAGGGTTTCATGGAGCGGTTCGGCGACATGTTTCCCGAAAACCCCCAGGACCTGGACGAGCTGCTTGAAGCGCTGGCCCGTCGCATGGCCGCCACCCAGGCCCTGATGAACTCGCTGTCGCCCGAGCAACGCGCTGAGCTGGCGGCGCTGTCCGAGCAGATCATGTCCGACTTGGGTCTCAACTTCGAGATGTCCCGCCTGGCCGACAACCTGCGTCAGATGTTCCCGGACGCCGGCTGGTCGGCCCGCTACGACACCTCCGGGTTCGATCCGCTCGATCTGGCCCAGGCGTCAGAGCTGATGAGCGAGCTGGGCGACCTCGACTCGTTGCAGGGCTTGCTGCGCTCCGCGGCCACGCCGGGAGCGCTTGGCGAGGTCGATCTCGACCGGCTGTCCGAGCTGATGGGCCCCGAGGCCGCGGAGCAGGTCGAGCGGCTGGCCGAGCTGACCCGCCAGCTGCAGGAGGCGGGCCTGATCGACACCAAGGAAGGCCGCCTCGAGCTGACCCCGGCCGGTCTGCGGCGGCTGGGCCAGAATGCCCTGGCCCAGGTGTTCCGTCAGCTGCGCAACGATCAGCTCGGCACCCACGATCATCCAGATATCGGGGTTGGCCACGAGCCGGCCTACGTCACCCGCCCGTGGGAGTGGGGCGACCCGTTTCGGGTGGACCTGCACGCCACGGTCCGCAATGCCGTGCTGAGGGAGGCCGCCGAGGGCCGGCGACCGACCGGTCGGGTATCGCTGTCTCCCGACGATTTCGAGATCGCCGAAACCGAGCACCAGGTGCGGGCCGCCACCGTCTTGATGCTCGACCTGTCGTTGTCGATGCCGATGCGGGACTACTTCCTGCCGGCCAAGCGGGTGGCGATGGCGCTGCACGGGCTGATCACCATGCAGTTTCCCCGCGACTACTTGGGCATCGTCGGGTTCTCCGAGGTCGCCCGGGTGCTGCGAGCGGACCAATTGCCCGAGGCCAGCTGGGACTACGTCTACGGCACCAACATGGCCCACGGCTTCCAGCTGGCCCGCGAGCTGCTGGCCCATGAGCAGGGCACCAAACAGATCCTGATGGTGACCGACGGCGAACCAACCGCTCACATCGGGCCCTCCGGCGAGCCCCAGTTTCAATATCCCCCCAGCCAGGCGACGATCGACGCCACATTGACCGAGGTTGGCCGGTGCACCCGTGCGGGCATCCGCATCAACACCTTCATGCTCGAACCCGATGGGGGCCTGGCGCGCTTCGTCGAGCGGCTCACCCAGATCAACGGCGGTCGGGCGTTCTTCGCCGACCCCCAGAACCTTGGCGAGTTCGTACTCGTCGACTTCGTCGAACAGCGCCGCAAGCTGCTCCGCCAGCGCTGAGGCGAAGCTTCCGGTCCCGATCCGCGTCCTCGACCCGGGTCTTTCGACTCGGACGTTTCGGTCGACGGATGTGCAGATTTTCAGCCGAAGAATCAACTCGGCGTTGCAAAGAGGGGCCCGCAGCGGTCAGAATAAATCACACTGCTGTAATTACAAGCGTGTCTCGCTGGAGGTTGGTGCGAAGGCGCCGAGCGATGACGGAGCCTCAGGGAGGCATCGTCGGTCGCATCGGAGCCGGTGCCCCACCGCTGGGGGGAGAGGCAGGCTGGAGGCCCCGAACCAATGGATGACGACGCGACCGACGAGACTGAGGAGGCCAGCTGGCAGCTGGAAGCCAACTGTCTCGGTGTAGACCCTGATTTGTTCTTTCCGGAACGGGGGGCCTCCACCAAGGAGGCCAAGGCGGTGTGCAAAGGCTGCGTGGTGCGGGAGGACTGCCTGGAGTTTGCCCTGCAGAACGGGGAGAAGTTCGGAATCTGGGGTGGGTTGAGCGAGCGCGAACGGCGTCGCATCCGACGCCAGCGTGCACTGGAACGCGCGGCCAAGCGGGACGATTCCCAAACCGCCTAGCTCGTTGAGCCGGGGGTGGCGACCAGCTCGGACGGTGTGACGATCAGGTGCATCGGCACGTCCCAGCGCTGCACTTCGAGATGCTCGACCAGTTGGAACTGGTGAGCGACCCCGACCAGAAGCGGGGTGCTGGCGTTGGGGCGGTCGCCGGCCGTCCCACCCAAACCGGCGAGTAGGCGGTCGTACCAACCACCCCCGCTGCCCAAGCGGTTGCCGGCGGGATCGAAGGCCACGCCGGGCACGAGGATCAGCCCGTGGTCGCTCGGCTCCACCTCGGTTGCGTCTGCGACGGGGTAGCGCAGCGTTCCCCAAGCTGTCGCCAGGGGGGCACCGGGATTCCAGCCCAGCATCCGGGGGCGGGCCGCCGGATGGCCAGGCAGGGTCAGGCCGTTCGGCCCGTCCATCAACGTGGGGCCACCCCCGGGGTGGGGACCGACCACCTGAGGCGGGCGCACGTCGGGCTCGCCTCGGACCGGCCAGTACAGGCCGATCGGTCCGGCTTGGGCCGCTCGCCGCACCCGCAGGTCGTCGGCCAGGCGGCCCAAGATGCTTGACGAGGCGACGCTGACCGCCGCCTCGGACAACGCTCGGCGTCGTCCCAGAAGACGGGCCCGGAGGGCTTGTGTTTCCGTCTCTGGAGGCACCCCGGCGGGAGGCTCCGATGCCGCTCGGCGCTGATTCATGGGTACCATGGTCGCATGGGTAATGAATGGATATTCGTGATTTTGATTGCGCTGGTGGTCATCGGCGGCTCTCAGATCCCCAAGTTGGCTCGCAACCTGGGCCGCGCACAGAACGAGTTCAAGGCCGGCTTGGAGGAGGGCAAGGCTTCAACGCCCCCGCCGGATCCGGCTCAGCCCACCCAGGCACCAACCCCTCCTGCCGCAAAGCGGGACGAGCCGACGGTCGACTGAACTTCACGACGCCCCGAGCTGTGCAGCTTGGGACGGTGAGCAGTTGCGAAGCGCTCGGATGGGCGCGGCCCTGTCGGCAGCGGAGGTCTCACGCTGCCGACGGCCAACATTGGGGGGTGGTCAGGGGTGGGGGTTTGGTGCGTGGATGAGGGGTCAGGCGCTCAGCCGACCGAAACCGGGCTGGTCACGGAACGGCGCTTGAGTATGCGGCGGCGCTCACGCTCGGACGTGCCACCCCAAACTCCGTGGTCGACCCGGTTGACCAAGGCGTACTCCAAGCACACCTCTCGAACCGGGCAGTCGACGCACACCTTTTTGGCGACTTCGACACCGACACCATCGCTGGGGAAGAACAGGCCGGGCGGTTGCTCGACGCAGTTGCCTTCGTCCATCCATTCGCTATCCATCATGGACTTCATGCCTCCTACAACTAGCAGCCCAGGGTTTTGTTCCCAAACGTCGCCGCTGAGAGCGCACTTGGTCTGAGAGCGGGCACAGACAGGCCGAGCGGGGCCACTCCGATCGGGTGGGGGCGGTTGGTAGGGACGGGCCGCAGCCTGCATGCTGGGGGTCTCATGGAATCCGAGAGTGTTCACCCCGGGGCTGGCGGCCTGACGTCTTCGGGCAACGAGGCAGGGCGCGACGGGTCCCCCCTTCCCCATTTCTCGCCCGCCGGAACGCCTCCTCGACCCGGAGCAACCGAGGCCGAGGCCAAGTCGCCCCCCATCTTTGTCGGGGCTCCGTTGGGCGGCTCGCCCGCCGCTCCCTCGGGTGGCGAACCGCAGGGCTCCGACCGGCGGGGCGGCGGCGCCGGTCACTGGCGAAGCGCCGTGATCGGTGGGGTCGTCGGCGCATTGGTGACCTCGATGGTTGTCGGTGCGTTGCTGGTGTTGGCGCCGCGCCGGGAGATCACCGAGATCCGGCCGAGCGACGAGCTGCGGCGCGAGGCCCTCGACATCGGAACCCTGCTCGAGCTGGTTCGCCCCAGCGTCGTGGCGGTCAACACCGGTGAGCAGACCGGCGACGGGATGTTTGCCAGCGCAGGTTCGGGTGTCGTGCTGTCGGATGAGGGCCTGGTGCTCACCAACGCCCACGTCGTCTCGGGTGCGCAGTCGATCAGCGTCGACCTGTTCGACGGGCGCACCCGCCCGGCCAAGCTGGTCGGGAGTTTCCCCGAGCGCGATGTTGCGGTGATCCAGCTGCAGGACCTTGAGAAGCCGGTCGTTCCCGTCGAGCTGGGGCGCTCCTCCGACCTCAAGGTGGGCGACCAGGTTGTGGCGATCGGCAACGCCCTCGGCCTCGGGGAGGATCCCAGCGTCACCTCCGGCATCGTGTCGGCCACCGGCCGCAGCATCCCGGGCCCAAGCGGTCAGCTCGTCGACCTGATCCAGACCGACGCCGCGATCAACCCCGGGAACTCCGGTGGACCGTTGGTCGACGTTTCGGGCCGTCTGGTCGGCATCAACACCGCATTCGCAGCCAACAGCCAGAACATCAGCTTCGCCCTGGAGATCGACTCGGTGATGCCCTTCGTCGAGGACATCGAATCCGGCGACAGCCCGGTGACGGCGGACAGCCCATTCCTGGGCGTCCGCACCCAGGACGTCGAGGCCCTGCCCGCCGACGTGAAGACCAACTTCGACGTCCAGGTTGACGCCGGCGCCTTCGTCGCCAGCGTCGTGCCCGACTCCGGCGCTGCGGACGGAGGACTGCAGAAGGGCGACGTCATCGTCGAGATCGACGGTCGAACCGTGACCTCGTCCCAACAGGTCGGCGACCTGGTGGCGGCATCGAAGCCCGGTACCGAGCTGTCCGTCGTCTTCCTGCGATCGGGCGCCCGCCAGAGCATCGATGCCACCGTCGGACGGGTGGGCGGCTGAACAGCGGCTGAAAGCGTCGCTTGGGCGACGTGGTGCGAGAGTACGGCGTGAGCCGAGAAGCACCTATCATGGCGTCGACGCAGCCTGCGACGCAGGCCGATCTCGATCTCTGGAGCCAGCCATCGCCTACGAAGAGCCACTCTACGACCCCGACTCTCCGCCCCGGGCCGACGTGACGATCGTCTACGGGGGCCCGGTGGCACCCCACTGGGACATCCGTACGGTCTCTGGCGACCGCTCCGTCGCCGACGCGTTCGCCGCTCGCGTCAACGCACGTCTGATGCTGCTGCCCGCCCACGACCCACAGTTTCGTCGCAACCGGGAACGGGTCAACAAGGACGCCGAACGCGAACACATCCGACTCACGTGGGACCTCGGCTACGACGAGGGCGACGACCGCTGAGCGCCGAAGGGGGAGGCGATGCCATGAGTGGGGAGTCATTGGGGGCGGCCAGCGAATTGGGCCCAGCCCGCTTCAGTAATCGTGAGCTGTCGTGGCTGGACTTCAACTCGCGCGTCCTCGCCCTGGCCGAGGACCCCGACACGCCGCTGCTGGAGCAGGCCAAGTTTCTCGCTATCTTCACGTCCAACGGCGACGAGTTTTTCCAGGTTCGTGTGGCGGGCCTGATGGAGCAGGTGGAATCGGGTGTCACCAGCCGGTCCGACGACGGCCGCACGCCGGCCCAACAGCTGCGTGAGATCTACAAGCGCGCCTCGGAGTCGGCCGACAGGGCAGACGAGGTGTTCCTCTCGGGCCTGGTGCCCGCGCTGGCCGACCGCGGCATCCACTTCATCAAGTGGCGGGAGCTGCCCCCCAGCGACCAGGACTGGCTTCGGGACGTCTTCAACGAGCGCATCTTCCCGGTGCTCACCCCCCTGGCGGTCGATCCCTCCCATCCGTTTCCCTACATCTCCAACCTCTCGCTCAACCTGGGCGTGCGCCTGAGGGATCCGCTGACCGAAGAGGTGCGCTTCGCCCGTCTCAAGGTGCCCCGCCTACTCGACCGGTTCCTGGCGCTGCCCGAAGGCGACCGGTTTGTCCCGCTTGAGCAGGTGATCGCCGCCCATCTGGATCGGCTGTTTCCCGGCATGTCGGTGGTCGACTCCACCATCTTCCGGGTGACAAGAAATACCGACCTCATGTTGGAAGAGGACGAGGCCGATGACCTGCTGGCGGCCGTGCAGTCCGAAGTGCGCCGGCGGCGCTTTGGCGGTGCGGTGCGTCTCGAGGTTGATGACCACGCCTCTGAGGAGATGGTCGAGTTTCTCATCGAGGAGTTGGACCTGGGGCCCGAAAATGTGTTCCGGCGTCGGGTGCCCCTCGACCTGACCGGGCTGTTCACCATCCGCGCCCTCGACCTGCCCGATGCCACCTATCCCGAGTTCAACGGGATCACCCAGCCGCGCCTGGCGTCGGGGCCGGAGACGGTACCTGCCGACTTCTTCGCCACCCTTCGCAAGGGTGACGTGCTCGTGCACCACCCTTACGACAGCTTTTCGAGCAGCGTCGAGGAGTTCATCCGGCAGGCGGCACGCGACCCCGACGTTCAGGCGATCAAGCTGACCCTGTACCGCACGTCCGGTGATTCCCAGATCATCGAGGCGCTGATCCGCGCCGCCGAGCAGGGCAAGGCAGTGGCGGCCCTCGTCGAGCTGAAGGCCCGCTTCGATGAGGAGAACAACATCGTGTGGGCCAAGCGCCTGGAGAAGGTCGGCGTCCACGTCGTCTACGGCATGGTCGGCCTGAAGACCCACACCAAGGTGGCCCTCGTCGTCCGCCAGGAAGGCGATCGGGTGCGTCGTTACTGCCATGTGGGCACCGGCAACTACAACTCGAAGACCGCCCGCATCTACGAGGACTTTGGTCTGCTGACCGCTGACGAAGTGATCGGAGCCGACGCCTCGTCGTTGTTCAACTACCTCACCGGGTACGCACGGGACGTGCAGTACCACCGGCTGCTGGTCGCCCCCCATCACCTGCGTAGCGCGCTGAGCGCTCGCATTCGGGGGGAGATCGAAGCACCGGAGGGCACCGGCCACATCGTGATGAAGATGAACAGCCTGGTCGACGGCGACATGATCGATCAGCTCTACGCCGCCTCCCAGGCCGGGGTTCGCGTCCAGTTGATCGTCCGGGGGATCTGTTGTCTGCGCGCCGGGGTCGAGGGCCTTTCGGAGAACATCGAGGTTCGCTCGATCGTCGGGCGATACCTGGAGCACTCGCGCGTCTACCACTTCGCCAACGGCGACGGGCACGGCCGCAGCGCCACCTACTTCGGTTCGGCCGACCTCATGCCCCGCAACCTGGACCGCAGGGTGGAGGCGGTCACGCCGGTGCTCGATGAGGACCTGAGCGCCCGCATCGCCGACATCCTGGCGATTCAGCTGGCCGACGACACGCTGGCGTGGACCCTCACCGACCGAACCTGGCAGCGGGTCAACCCGCCCGGTTCCGGTCCCGGTGAGGTCGACACCCACGTCGTGTTGGAGGAGGAGGCCAACAAGCGGGCCGCCCTCAACGTGATGTAGTGGACCCGAGTGCCGGCGGCCGGCCCCACACGTGGGATGGGCCGCTCCCCGTGCCCGGCCCGCAGGGCCCGGTGGTGCGCTGGAACGACCCGTTCCCTCGTTTGGCCGTTGCCCATGCGCTGTCGACGGCCGGAGACGCGATCGTCGCCATCGCACTGGCCAACACGTTGTTTTTCCAGGTGGACCCGACCGACGCCCGCGGGCGGGTGCTGTTGTACCTGTTGTTCACCATGGCGCCCTTTGCGCTGGTCGGACCGTTCATCGGCCCGGCGATGGACCGCGTGCCCGGTGGCCACCGATTGGTGATCCTCGCCTCGGCGGTTGGACGAATGGGCCTGGCCCTGGCGATGATCCCCAACGTCGACGGCGGCCTGTTGTTGTTCCCCGAAGCCTTCCTCGTGTTGGTGCTGGGCAAGACCTACCAGGTAGGCAAGGCGGCGCTGGTGCCCAGCGCTGTCAGCAGCGACAGCGAGTTGGTCGAGGCCAACTCCAAGCTCCAACTGCTGTCCGGGCTGGCCGGGGCGGCGGCCGCCATTCCGGCAGGCCTGGCCACGTTGGTGGGGCCCGGCGCTGTGTTGGCGTTGGCCGGCATCGTATTCCTGGCAGCGTCGCTCGCTGCTATCCGGATTCCCGACCCCAGGCGACCGGTCGAGCGAACCGATCCAGACGTGGCCGCCGAGCTCAACAACCTGCCGGTGCAAACCTCGGCGGCGGCGATGTCCTGGCTGCGTTGGGTGGTGGGCTTCGTGACGTTCCTCCTGGCGTTTGGTCTTCGTCGCCCGCCCGATGCCCCGCCGCCGGGCACGGTGGTCGGGAGGGTGGCGGCGGCATCCCGCTCGGAGTACGTCGCGGCGGCAAGCGACGGGCCGTACCCCACCTGGTTCTTCGCGGCGGTGGTCGTCGCTGCGGTCGTCGGAGGGCTGGCCGGCTCTGCCTCCGCCCCTCGGATGAGGGCGCGGGCGAGCGAGGGCACGATCCTGGCCGCCTCGATGGGGGTGATCGTTCTCAGCGCCCTGGCCGCGCTGGTGCTGCCCGGGTTGGCGGGCATGGTGTCGCTGTCATTCGGGGTGGCCGCCGGTGCCAGCGTGGGTAAACAGGCCTTCGATGCGCTGGTTCAAGCGGGGGCGCCCGACGTCGACCGCGGTCGGGTCTTCGCCCGGTTCGAGAGCCAGTTTCAGCTGGTGTGGGTGCTCGGCGCTGCGGTCGCCGTGTTTCTTCGCCTGGGCATCACGGCCGGGTCGGCCTTCGTGCTCGTCGGCGGGGTGGGCGCCATGGTGCTGTACCTGATCGCAGCGTCGAGGGTGGATCCGAGGCTGCGCCCGCCGCCGGCGTTCGCCCGTCCGCTCGGCGGGTTGTTCAGCCAGCGACCTCGTTGAGGCGTCCGGTGGTGACGTCGTAGACGAACCCGGACACGTGGTCCTTGTAGGGGATGAACGGGCTGCTGGCCAGCCGGGCCATGCTCTGAGCCACGTCGGCGTAGGGGTCAACGAACGACTCGAGGGCCCACCACGGCTTGATGCCGAGCTCGGCCTCCAGTTCGGCCTTGAAGGCGTCCTCGGTCACGGTCTGCAGCCCGCAGTCGGTGTGGTGCACCAGGATGACCTCGCGGGTCCCCAGCTTTCGCTGTGACAGGCACAGCGAGCGGATGACGTCGTCGGTGATCACACCGCCTGCATTGCGGATGATGTGGGATTCGCCGTTGGCCAACCCGAGCAGGGCAAAGATGTCCATGCGGGAGTCCATGCACGCAATCACCACGACCCGGCGGGTGGGCTCCACCCCAAGCTCGGGCTCGTGGAAGTTGGCGGCGTACTCGGCGTTGCCGGCCAGAATGTCGCTGTAATTTGGGGTGAAATCGGCGCTCATGTGCGCTCCCGTCGGGTCGTCGGATGGCTCGTCCGGTCGGCGGGAAAACCGCGTCGCCCGATCAGAGACGTGTTGGTCCCTCAGAGGTCCGGAAAGTCCGGAACATCCAAGGAGTCCGAGTCTGGCTCCGGACCGCCATCCGGCTCCACTCCGAGCCGCGCCAACCACAGGCCGGGTGCCTCGAGCTCGTTCGGGGTGGGAATCGCTTCGGGGTCGGTCACCAGACGGGTCAGCACGTCGGCGTCGGCCCGTTCGAGCACGCCCCGCACGAACACACGGCCCCGATCCATGACGTCCTGGGTGAGCTCGAGGCCGAAAAGGCGCTCGACGAAGCGGCTGGCCGGATCGACGCTGACCCGTCGCCGGCGAAGGGCCTCGGCCACGCGGCTGGAGCCGGGCATGAGCCGTTCGGCGACGGTGTCGGTGACCCAGCCCGACCAGCCTTCGAGGGCGGCGACTGCGGCATCGATCCGCGGCCGCAGTGCCTCCTGCTCGGGTGAACGCAGCGAACCGAGCAGGCGTTCCGGGCTGATCGCCAGGTTGTTGGGGTCGAACTGGTTCGGGTCGAAGTCGCTCCCCAGCGGATCGGAGTCGTCCTGGCCGAGCATGGACCTGATGGCGTCGGTGGACAGGTCGGTCGGTGAGGCGTCGACGTAGGCCCCGAGCAGGGCTTCGAGCTGCGGTCCGAAAGCGGCCCGACTCAACGCCGCATGCAGGGCCAGTTCCTGGGTGGTGATCCACAACACCAGGTCGTCGCGCTCCAACTCCCACTCGGTGGCGAAGCTGTCCAGGTTGGACGCGATCAGGTTGACCTCGTCGGTGTGTCGGGGCAGTGGCAGGTCGTAGGAGCCGAAGCTGCGGATCGCCAGCTGACCGACCGTGCCCGACGCCATCATCGTGTACAGCATCGACCCCATGATCGGGCCCATCGCCATGAAGGCGCCGAACATGGCCGGATCCACGCCGTCGGGGAGGTCCTCGGCGCTGGGTGGTCCCTCGGCTGCCGCCTGGTCGAGTTGGCCCTGTGCCAGGGTGCTCAGCGCATTGGACAAACGCCGAAGTAGCGGACCGTGGGCCTTCAGCGTCGTCTCGGCCCATTGGCTGCGGTTGACCGCGCTCACCTCGACTCCGGCGAGGGACAGGCCGGTGATCTCGGTCACGTGCAGCTCGGCCACTCGGGCCAGCGTTTCGATGCGGATGCGCTCGGCCGGGTCGATGTTGGCCTCGGGCTGACCCTCGGTGGCGATCGATGCGGCGAGCTTGGCCAGATGAGCGGTGTCGGGCTCACCGTCCCCTCCGACCGAACCCAGGCTGGAGAGCAGGCTGTTCAACATGGCGTTGAGGTCCATGCCCTCCATGCCCTCCATCCCACCCATACCTCCCATGCCCGGAATCGACCCCATCCCACCCATGGGGCCCATGCCGGGAATCGACCCCATCCCACCGATGGGGCCCGGATCGCCCGTCCCGCCGGGTTCGACCGGTCCACCCGGACGGTCGTCGGGATCATCGGCATCATCGTCGAAGGGGTCGAATGGATCGTTTGAGGCCACGCGGGCATGGTAGGCGCCATGGAGCCAAATTCCGAGGCGTCGCCGTCCGGATCCTCGCATCGCCACGGACCGGGTGCCGCGTCGGATCGGGTGGTCCTCGTTGGCGGGGACTGTCCGTTGGGCATCGCCCTGCTCGACGCGTGGGAGGCGGCCGGGATCGCCGCCACCGTGATCGGCCGCGTTCTCGACGGCGCCCCGACGACGCTCGCTGATCACCCGGTGATCCACGTCGGCCGCCACGGCGCCGTCGCCGCAGCGCTGGCCGGCGCAGACGAGTTGGTGATCCTGGCCGCCTCCGGCGTCCGCGACGTGGATGGCTCGGGTATCGGGTTGGTTGACGAGGGGCTGGTCGCCGCGGTGTTGCGTTCCGCCGCCGAGCGGCCTCCGGCGCATGTCACCGTCGTGTCGAGCGCCCTCGGCTACGACCGGCGGCGCCGCAGCGTTCCGTCGGCGCGCAGTACCGAAGTCGATCCGTTCGGGTTGCCGTTGGCGCTTCGACACCTGCCCGCTGCGCTCGCCGGTCGCGTGAGGGCCGAACGGTCGGCGACGTCGTGGGGTGATCGCCATCGCGTGCCGGTCGCCGCCCTGCGGCCGGTGCTGTGCGCGTCGCTCTCGGCGCGCGGCTGGTACGACCGATCCGGCTGGCGGGTTCGCCGGGTGCGCCCATCGCCATGGCCCACCGTGCAATACGTGCACGTCAGGGACGTCGTAGCCGCCGTGGAAACCGTGCGTGAGGGCCGTCGCCGGGGCACCTACAACGTCGCCCCCGACGATCTGCTCGACGGGCCGACGATCGCCGAGCTGGCCGACCGACACGTCGGCATCGGCGCCCCGAGCTGGGTGCTGGTCGCCCTCGACCAGATTCGCTGGTCGACCTGGTGGTCGCCGACCCCGCCCTCCCTGGTCCAAGTGGTGAGCAGCGATCTTGCAGTCGACGCGTCTGGACTCAAGGCGTTGGGTTGGTCGGCATCCCACTCGAGCGCCGAAGCGTTTCTCGTCGCTCATGCTCCAGCCTGGTGGCCCTCGCTGAGCGCTCGGCGTCGCCAGGACCTCGTGTTGGGTGGAAGCGCAACGATCCTGGTGGCCATCGTCGGCGGTGTGGGCTGGGCGGTGACCAGTCGTTGGCGGCGCCGGGTTCGCCGTCCTACTCCAGCTTCACCGCAACGGTGATCGCCCTGCCCGAACGCTGGCAGCGCACCTTGACGGTGTCGCCCTCGAGGTAGAACGCCGCCACCGCCTGGGCCTCGTCGCCGCTGACGACCGGATGGCCACCGACGGCGACCACCTGATCCCGTTCCCGAAGGGTGCCGTCACCCCAGGCCTTGGCCACCGTCGGGTGGTCACCGTCGTCGGAGAGCTGGGCCGGCAGGTCACCCGCCGGGAGCGGTTGAGGGCGCAGGCGAGCGCCGAGGGACCGAAGCACCGGCCAGGGCACTGCCATCGTCCGATCGTCGCTGGTCCTCGTCGTCAGGCCCAGGAGGCGTCCTCGGTCGGTCAGCTCCGTCCCAGGAGGCACGTTGCGCTGGCCGAGGTCGGCCACCAGTATCCGACCCCAGTCGCTGGGCACCCACTCGGACGTGAGTCCGTTCATGTCGGGGGTGCCCGTCGGCAGTGCCCAATCGCCGGATTCCCTGGCCTGGCCCGTGGCGGCCAGGGTCGTCGGCCCCACGGTGGCGGCGCCGTCGGGGTCATCGGCGGCGTCGACCTGGTAGGCCGCCAGCGCCAGCCGCCGGTCGGCCGATCGCAGCGTGACCGGTGCCCGCCGTCCATCGGCGATCAGCGTCGCCTGCTCGGGCGGATCGTCCATGGCGACGATGGCCACTCCGGCGGCGTCGACCATGACGCCGGTCGCCCGACGAGAACCGGCGACGATCGACGGCTGCGATTCGGCGGCGGTTTCGCCACCGAGGGTGGGGGTTGGCCCGTCGTCGGCGTCGGCGGTGCCGCCGGAGGCCAATGCGATCAGGCCGCCGACCGAGGCGATCACCGCTGCGACGCCGGCGGCGATCACGGCCGAGGTCGGGATGCGGCTGACCCGGGGGCTGGTGGCGCCCTGGCGGGCACTGCCCGGGGTTGGAGCCGGTGTGGGCTGGAGGCCGGCGGTTCGTTCGGCAGCTCGCATGCGGGCCAGTTCGCTCGGGTGACGCCACAGCCGATCGTCGGGGTGAACCGGGACCTCTCCGGTCCCATCCGCCTTCCCTCCGGGCGCGGCGGAGGCGGAGCCTGGCTCGCCGCCCGAGCTGTGGTCGGTTCCGGGCGGAGTCTCCTCAGGCTCGTCCGGTGGGATCCCGCTGGGCATCCGGCCACGATATCGACGCACTGCCGGCGAGGGGCCGCGGGCGTGGACCGTCGGGCGAACCGGCTCGGCGACTGCCGAACGGTCTGGGAGGGCCGGCAGTAGGATGGCCCGGGTGAGACGCAGCGAGGACACATGGCTCGATCTCCTCGACGAGCAATTGCCCATCGAGGAGGTTCGACGTTGGGCCATCCGCGACGATTGCGGAGCTGTTGTCGTGTTTTGTGGGACCACTCGGGATCACGCCGGTGACCTCACCGGCGTGACCGCACTTCACTATGAGGCCTACGAGGCCCACGTGGTTCCCCGCCTGGAAGCGCTGGTGGCCGAGACCCGCAGCGCGTGGCCGGCCGTCGTTGCGGTGGCGGCGCTGCACCGGACCGGCAAGGTTGCGTTGGGCGAGGAGGCCGTGGTGGTGGCAGTCTCGTCGCCCCACCGTGCCGAGGCATTCGCCGCTGCGGCCCATCTCATCGACCGGTTGAAGGCGACGGTGCCCATCTGGAAGCAAGAGGTGTCAACTGCGGGTCGGCGATGGAGCCCGATCGCAGCACAGATCGAGGAAGCCCCGATGACGATGGTCAGCCACCCCGGCACACAGCAACCCACCGATGCGGGGCCGTACCGATGAGCCCTGCATTGTTTCTCGTCATCGGTTTGGTGCTCAGCGTGATCGGATCGCTGGTCGCCTGGTTGTTCCTCCGAGACCGGCCGGCCTCCACCGATGCGATGGCCGACTTTCGTCGCACGATGTCGGCGCTCGACCCCAACGGCCCCAAACAACCACGCGATCGCAACGGGTCGAAAGGTTCCTCACGGAAGCGCTGAACGGCCCGATGACCGCCTCGTCCTGAGGCGGTTGTGGTGCATACGTGCCTCACCGGCGCGTCATGGGGCACGATAGAGCCCTCGGAAACATGAGTCCTCGGTGACGAGGCCTGAACACTTCGGGCAACCCCGACCCATCCCACCGGCCGAACGCCGACTTGAGAGGACAACCCACTGGCACGCGACCTGGCCATCGACCTCGGTACCGCCAACACCTTGGTGTACGCGCGGGGTGAGGGGATTGTCCTCAACGAGCCTTCGGTGATCGCCATCAACAGCCGCACCAAGGACGTGTTGGCGATGGGGCGCGAGGCCTGGCACATGATCGGGCGTACCCCTGCTCACATCGTTGCGGTTAGGCCCCTGCGCAAGGGCGCGATCACCGACTTCGAGGTGACCCAGGAGATGATCCGTCTGCTGTTGAAGCGGGTCGGCGTCTCTCGGTTCAATCGACCGCGCGTGGTGATCTGCGTGCCGTCGGCGATCACCCCGGTCGAGCGCCGCGCGGTCATCGATGCCACCAGGCGGGCGGGAGCGGCCGACGCCCAACTGATCGAGCAGCCGATGGCTGCTGCGATCGGTGCCGGGCTACCCATCAACGAGCCGATCGCCAACATGGTGGTCGACATCGGCGGAGGTACCTCGGAGACAGCGCTCATCTCGATGGGCGGCATCGTGGCGATTCAGGCGGTGCGGGTCGGGTCCTTCGACCTCGACGCCGCCCTGATCACCTGGATCCGTCGCGAGTACGGCATTGCGGTGGGCGAGCAGACGGCGGAGGAGATCAAGATCACGATCGGCTCGGCCTATCCCACCGAGGAGGAATTCCAGGCGGAGGTGCGGGGTCGGGAGCTGATGTCCGGCCTGCCCAAGACCGTGCTGATCAGCCCGGAAGAGGTGCGCGACGCGCTGGCCGAACCGGTCGGTGCCATGGTGGATTCGGTGATCACCTGCCTGGGGCAGGCGCCGCCGGAGCTTGCCCAGGACTTGATCACCCAAGGCCTGTACCTGGTGGGCGGTGGATCGATGCTGCGAGGCCTCGACCGTCGGTTGGCGCTGGAGACCGAGGTGCCGGTTCGTCAGGTGGCCGAGCCGCTGGAAACCGTCGTGCTGGGAGCCGGCCGGGTCATCGAAAGCTACGAGGCGCTGCAGGCGATGTTCATGGGCGCCCGGTGAGGGGTTTGAGCCGGGTCGTTTCGGTACGGCGGGCGTCGGAGGTTCATGGACGCCTGGCGGGGAGTTTGAGCCGGGTCGATCCTTCATGGTGATCGGGCGCTGAAGTAGGGTTCGCCCCACTGTTCCGGGGGAAGGGGAAGGGGGACGCTATGCCGCAGTTGGAAGCGAAGGATGTAACGCTGCGCTTCGGCGGTGTGGTCGCGCTCGATTCGCTGTCCTTTACCGCTGCGCCCGATTCGATCACGGCGTTGATCGGGCCGAACGGAGCCGGCAAAACCACCTTGTTCAACGTGGTGACCCGCCTCTATGAACCAAATTTAGGGTCGGTGCTGCTCGATGGGCAGGAGCTGCTGACGACCAAAGCTCACGACATCGCTCAGCTGGGCATCGCCCGAACCTTCCAGAACTTGGCGTTGGTACCGGGACTGACCGTGCTCGACAACGTGATGATCGGCGAACATTCCAGCACGACCGGCGGGTTTTTGATTTCGTTGGCAGGCCTGCAGTTTCTCGGTCGTGAACAGGCGGCCCGCCGGCGGGGCATGGAGCTGCTCGACCGCCTGGGGCTTGCCCAGTACGCGAAGTCGCCCGCAGCCGGGTTGCCCTTCGGCACCCTCAAGCGGATCGAGCTGGCCCGGGCATTGGCATCGAACCCCACCACGTTGCTGCTCGACGAGCCGGCGTCGGGCCTCACCCACTCCGAGGTGGACGAGTTGGGCGGCCTGATCCGATCGATCCGCGATGAGTTCAAGCTGACCGTGCTGCTCGTCGAGCACCACATGGGCATGGTGATGGAGATTTCGGATCGGGTGGTCGTGATGGAGTTCGGAAGGAAGATCGCCGAGGGCGACCCGGCGACGGTTCGGGCGGATCCGGTGGTCATCGAGGCCTACCTGGGGGCGTCGTGACCGATCCGCTGCTCGAAGTTCGTGACCTGACGGCCGCCTATGGGCCGGTGCAGGTGCTGTTCGGCCTGGATCTGGTGGTCAACCCGGGCGAGTTCGTCGTCATGCTCGGCGCCAACGGTGCCGGCAAGACGACCACGCTGCGGGCGTTGTCCGGCCTGGTTTCGGCCCACGGCACGATGAACTTCGACGGCTCATCGATCCTCGGCGACCGCGCCGATCAGGTGGCCAAGCTGGGCATCGCCCACGTGCCCCAAGGCCGGGGCACGCTGTCGGAGCTGACCGTCGAGGAGAACCTGGCCGTCGGGGCCTACCGGCGATCCGACAATGAGATCGACGACGATGTCGCCCGCTGGTTCGACACGTTTCCCCGCCTGGCAGAGCGCCGTCAGCAAACAGCCGGCTCGATGTCGGGCGGCGAGCAGCAGATGCTGGCGATCGCCCGGGCGATGATGTCTCGGCCCAGGCTGATCCTGTTGGATGAGCCCTCGCTGGGCCTGGCCCCTCTCATCACCAAGGAGGTGTTCGAGCGGCTCAGCGCCATCAACAAGGCCGAGGGCCTGGCGGTGCTGCTGGTCGAGCAGAACGCCAACCTGGCGCTCGAGGTGGCCGATCGGGCCTACGTGCTCGAGGCGGGGAAGATCACCGATCAGGGCACCGCTGCCCACCTCATGGCCAGCGAATCGGTCCAACGGGCCTACCTCGGAGTATAAGAACGATGAACCTGTTGTGTCCCACCGTTCCTCAGCTCGTGGCGGGAGTGTAGAGAACTCATGCACCTCCTCCTCGCGTTCGACACCGAGTTCTTCCTCCAGCGCGTCTTCGCCGGCCTCGAGTCGGGCGCGGTCTACGCCATGTTGGGCCTCGGCCTGGTCATCATCTACCGCAGCTCAGGTCTGCTGAACTTTGCCCAGGGCGAGATGGCCATGTTCAGCACGTACCTGGTGTGGGCGCTGGTGGGCAAGGACAATGGCGGCGGGCTCAACGTGTGGCTGGCCTTGGTGATCGCGATGGTGATCGCCTTCGTCGGTGCGGCGGCGATTCAGGCCCTGGTCATTCGCCCGCTTGGCGACCCCCACCTCAACCCGTTGGCGGTGGTGATCGTCACGATCGGGTTGTATTTGGCGATGCACGAGTTGCCGGCGCTTTTCTGGGACTCGGCCAACCACCGCCTGACCCCCCTGTTCGGCACCGGTTCGATCGACATCGCCGGCACTGCGCTGACCTATCGGGCGATCGGCGCGGTCGCGCTGCTGCTGATCCAGGCGGCGGCGTTCTGGGCGCTGCTGCGCTACACCAAGTTGGGTCTGGCGCTGCGGGCGGTGTCGACCAATGCCGAGTCGGCCAGCCTCAGCGGGATCCCCGTGCAACGCACGCTGATGTTCGGCTGGGGATTGGCCGTCAGCATCGGCGTGGTCGCCGGTGTCACGACGGTAGGGACAGCGATCTTCGACCCCAACTTCATGCTGGTCGTCATTATCTATGCCTTTGCGGGCGTCACCTTGGGCGGGTTCGACAGCCCGCTCGGCGCCGTGGTCGGTGGCCTGATCGTGGGCCTGATCACCGAAACCCTGCCGTACTACGTCGATGCCATCGGCGGTGAGTTCCAGCTGATGCCGGCATTCGTTCTCATCCTGGTCGTGCTGCTCGTGCGGCCCCAGGGATTGTTCGGCCGCAAGGAGGTGATCCGGGTATGAACGACTCCGATCCGATCACCGCCGCCGGAGCCCCGAAGGCCGCCGCCTCGTCCGGTTCACGCCCGGCGTCGGACGCAGCAGACCTCGACCGGCTGTTGGCGCCCGATCGCCGCAGCCAGCTGATCAAGGGCATCGTCGCCCTGGTGCTGGCGATCATCGTGTTGTCGCTGCCCTTCCAATACGCCGACTTCCAGCTCGACCGCTTCGCCAAGGTGATCGCGTTTGCGATCGCCGCCATGGGTCTCAACCTGTTGACCGGGTTCACCGGCCAGGTGTCGGTCGGCCACGCCGCGTTCTTCGGCGTCGGGGCCTACACCTCGGCCATCCTGGTCAACGACCACGGGTGGCCGCTGCTGGGGTCGGTCGTGATCGCCGGGCTGGCGGCACTCGTCGTCGGCGTCGTCGTCGGCCTGCCGGCGCTGCGCATTCGTGGCCTGTACCTCGCACTGGTCACGCTGTCGCTGGCCATGTTGTTCCCTCAGGTGGTGAAACGCCTTGCCTGGCTCACCGGGGGTTCGGAAGGCAAGCCGCTGCGTACCGGGGTCGACGTGGGCAACGGCGTGATCAAACTTCGCACCGTGCGCTTCGACGCGCCGTTCGGCAATCTGTCCTCCTCACAGTGGACCTTCTACGTCTACCTGGCGATTGGCGCCCTGGTGTTCCTCGTCTCGTCCAACCTGATCCGGTCGCGGATCGGGCGGGCGATGGTCGCCGTGCGCGACAACGAGATCGCCGCCACGTCCAACGGCATCAACCTGGCCTGGATCAAGGTGGTCACCTTCGGCCTGTCCGCTCTGCTGGCCGGGGTGGGCGGGGCAATGTACGCCCTGAACGAGGGCAACATCGTGCCGGACAAGTTCGGCGTCGAAGACTCGATCTACCTGCTGGTCGCCGTCGTCATCGGCGGCGCCGCCAGCCTGTGGGGCCCCGCGATCGGGGCGATCGCCATCGTGTTCCTGGCCGATCTGGTCCCCGAGAACCTGCAACCGGTCAGCCGTTTGATCCAGGGGGCGCTGCTGATCGCCCTGATCATCGCAGCGCCGGGTGGGATCACGGGGCTGGCCAAGCGGGCACGGGCTGCGGTGCAACGTCGGCTGAAGTCGTTGCGATCGTCGGCCTCCGACTCGTCGGAACCGACAACACCACCACCTGAGGAGCCGCTGAACACCCAGCGGTCCTCGCCAGAGATTTCCACCGAGGAGGAAACAGAATGACCAAACCACGTAACTGGCGACGTTCCCGGCTGCTGGCCGGCGCGTTGAGCCTCACGATGATCGCCGCAGCCTGCGGCGGACGCGACGATGGCGATAGCGCCAGCGATACCACCAGCGGCAGCGGCGGGGAGGAGGCCGCAGGGGGTGACTCGATCATCGACACCTCGATCTGCGCTGATTACCAGGCCACCGAAGGGGTCACCGACGACACGATCAAGCTGGGCACCTCGATGCCCCAGTCCGGCCCGTATGCCGTATTTGGCGGCATCCTCAACGGTCTCAAGGCCTACTACGACTACCAAAACTCCCAGGGTGGCATCGACGGCCGCAAGATCGAGCTGATCGCCTACGACGACGAGTACAAGCCGGACCGCACCTCCGACAACGTCAAGAAGCTGGTCGAGGAGGACAAGGTCTTCGCGCTGGTGTCGGTGCTCGGCACCCAGAACAACCTGGCAGTGCGGGACTACCTGGACGAGAACTGCGTGCCCAACCTGGGCGTCGCCACCGGCTCCCCGCAGTGGGGCGAAGCGGTGCAGTACCCGTGGCTGCAGGGTGGCATTCCCTCCTACGCGCTGGAGATGAAGCGGCTGGTCGACTACCTGGAAGAGGTGGAGCCCGACGCCAAGATCGCTCTGCTGCGCCAGAACGACGACTTCGGGGACGCCTACGAGAACTCCTTGGAGCTGTTGACCAAGGACAACGACATGGAGCTCGTCGCCACAGAGACCTACGACGCCCAGGCGTCGACGGACACCAAGGCTCAGGTGGACAAGCTGGCCCAGAGTGACGCCACCGTGTTCGTCAACGGCGCCTCCGGCTCGCAGTGCCCCAACACGCTGAAGTTCGTCCCCGACAACTGGGACGTGCTCACCTACGTGGGGATCACCTGCAACTCCAAGCTGGCCCTGTCGCTGGCAGGCGGCAAGGAAGAGGGCATCATCTCCACCCAGGCCACCCTCGACCCATCCAACACCGAGGACCAGAAGGACCCGGCGATGCAGGAGTTCCTCACCGAATCTGTGAAGCACGGCCTGACCGCGGACGAAGCCCAGCTGGGCGTTGCCGCTCTCGGCTGGAGCTTCGGCGCCATGACGACCGAATTGCTTGAGAAGTCCCCGGAGCTCACCCGTGAAGATGTGATGAAGACCGCCTGGTCGATGGACTCCGACGCGGTCGGGCTGATGTTGCCCAACTCGGGCCTCGTCACCGATGGCGGCAATGACCCGTGGCTGCTCGAGTCGCTGCGGATCGTGAAGCGCACCGACGGCCAGTGGGTCGAGGCGTCCCCGCTGAAGGACTACAACGGCGAGTCCAACGACTTCGTCGGCGGCTAGATCCCGCCTGGATCGTCGACCCCTGGATGCGGCTCCGCCGGTGGCGGAGCCGCATCCAGCAGGTCTTCGGCCCCCTGACGAACCTGCCAATCCCGGTCCTTGAGGGCTGCGACGAGGCGCCGTTCGACCTCCGGCCCCTCAAACGCTGCGAGCGCCAGCACCGCCCGACGTCTGACCGTCGCCACGTCGTCGTTGGCGGCGAGGACCGCGTCGGCCCCGGATGGATGTCCGATCGAACCCAACGCCGCCACAGCGGCCTCCCGAACCAGCTTGTCGGGGTGTTGCCCAGCGGCATCGGCCAGAGCGTCGACCGTGGCGCGAATCGACGGTGCGGCGGGGTCGCCTTCACCCAGCGCAGCCGCAGCGGCCTCGGCCACCAGGTGGTCGTCGCCGGCCAAGGCCTCCCGCAGCGCCTCGCTCAGCGCCTCGTCGCCGACAGCGGGATGGGCAGCGGCCAACCGTAACGAGCACAGCCGAACCCGCTGGTCGTCGTCGCTCAGCCCTTCGATCAGGTCGGCCGAGCCGAGCCTGTCGTGTCGACCCAATGCCAGTAACCGGGCGCTGCGCACCACGCCGGTGGGGTGCGTCGACGCGACGGGGGGATCGCCGAGGCCGTCCCAGCGCAACAGCTCGGCCCGCTGGGTATCGGCGTTTCGGCCGCCGCTCACCCGATGGTGCGGTCGGCGAACAGGCCGATCGTGAAGCCGATGACGCCGGCGACCACGGCCATCGCTGCCGCCAAACACGCAATCATCACGACGAGCAGTACTGCAGAGCGAACCCGGGAGCCCCATCCGTCCCCTCGACGCCGACCGGTCCAGAGTCCAAAGACTTCTCTCAGGGGCGGGACGGGGATGAAGCGCAACGTGGCTGCACCCGATCCCGAATCGGTGAGAGGCTTAGGCTTCACCCCGAACAGCAGGTAGCCCGCGACGAGTGCGGTCACCGCCACGGTTGCGAGCCCAACGATCAACATGAACATGACAGGCCCCAGCGTACCGCCCCCAGAGGGTGACCCCGGCGACGGTTCGCCGACCGTGGTCGAACCAGCCGATGCCGACGTGCAGCCCCGCCAAGGTCGGCGTGTGCCCCGCTGGGTGGGATGGGTTGTCGGCGTGGTGGTGCTGATGGTGATCGGTGGGGCGATCGGCGCCAGCGCTGCGATCCGGACCGACCAGGTGCTCTTCGAGCCCGGAAGCGTCCGCGGAACGGCCGGGCTGGTGGAGGTGTCCGGAACGAAGAGCTACCCGATGAAGGGCGATGTGCTCTTCGCCACCGTGTCGGTCCGCCAAGCGACGCTGTTCGATCGTGTGTTTCGGCGTCCCCTCGACGACACCCTGCGCTTCACCCCGATCGATGAGGTCTACCCGGACGGCGACAAGGCCGCTGTCGACGCAGCCAACGAATCGGCGATGGACGATTCCAAGACGGTCGCCAGCGTCGTGGCCCTGCAGCACCTCGGCCGCAAGGTGACCTTTACCGGCGACGGCGTTGCGATTGTCGAGGTGGCGCCCGAAATGCCGGCCGACGGCCTGTTGAAAGCCGGTGACCTGCTGGTCGGCGCCGATGGCCAGCGCTTGGAACTTACCGACGACCTGCACCGGATCCTCGAGGGAAAGAAGCCGGGCGATTCGGTGAAGCTCAGCGTGGTGCGCGGCGGCGCTCCGTCAAGCACCAGTCCCCACGGCGAGGATGGCAAGAAAACCGGTGGCAAGGACGACGGCAAGGACGACGGTGCTGACACCGACCCGCCCGCCGAGCAGTCGGCCGACGAGGAATCGGTGATCGTCCCGTTGGTCGCCGCCGACGATGGTCGTCCGGTGATGGGCGTGCAGGTGGCCGACTACAACCTCGATGTCGAGTTGCCGATCGACATCTCCTTCGACTCCGGCGAGGTCACCGGGCCGTCGGCCGGTCTCGCATGGACGCTGGCGATCGTCGACGAGCTGACCCCCGACGACCTGACGATGGGCCAGCGGGTGGCCGCCACCGGCACGATTGGGCCGGACGGTGCGGTGGGCCCCATCGGTGGCTTGCCCCAGAAGACCGCCGCGGTTCGACGGGCTGGGGCAGAGCTGTTCTTGGTCCCCGAGGGCCTGCCGAAGGAGGACCTCGTCCAGGCGAAGCAGATCGCCGGAGACGAGGTCGACCTGGTCGAGGTGGCCACCCTCGACGAGGCCATCGACGAAATCGAGGAGTTCGTCGGCGCCTGAGCCTTGAGGGCATCCACCGATGAGCCCATCGGTTGGTCGTACGATCGCTGGCATGGCTGAGCCCATGAGAACCCCAAGAGGGGGACAGATCGACGACCTCGAACAACGCGAGTTTTCGCGCGCCAGGAAGGGCTACGAGCCCTCCGAAGTACGCGCCACCCTCGTGCAAACTGCGGCTGAGCTGCGCCGCCTGCGCGCCGAACGCGGTCGTCTGAGCGACGAGCTGGCGGCAGCGCGCGCCGAAACCGAACGGGTCCGGCGTCAGGCGGAGTCGGCACCGGTCGTGTTGCCCGACGACGCTGAGCTGACGCGCGTGCTCGGCGAAGAGATGGTCAAGCTGCTCGACGATGCCCGCACCACCGCCGCCGGCATTGCCGAGCGCGCCGAGGAGGCTGCGCAAGGGGCCCGCTCCGCAGCAGAGGCCGAGGCGGCCGAGCGCTTGGAGGGGCTCGACGAGGAACTGGCCGAGCGCCGCGCCGAAGCCGAAGCTGACGAGCGCGAAATCTTGGAACGGGCCAACAACGTGCTCGCCGAGCGGACCGAGCTGGCGGACGAGGCCGCGGCCGAGCTGAAGGCGCAGGCCGAAGCCGAACTGGCCGAGGCCCGCCAAGCGGCCCGCGAACACATCGAGGCGGGTAAGGACGAGGGCCGCCGCCTGGTCGTCGAGGCCAAGACGTTCCGCGAGCGAATCCTGCGCGACCTTGCCGGTCGCCGAAAGCTGGCCCGCAAGCAGCTCGAGTCGATGCGGGCGGCCCAGGAACGGCTGCTCGGTGCGTTCACGGCGTGCGCGGTGGCGGTCGAGTCCGCCACCGGCGAGCTGCACACGGCCCTGCCTGAGGCCAAGATGGCGGCGGACGACGCCGCCAAACGAGTCACCGACGACATCGAGGATGTCGTCGTAGCGATGGAGGCGGCGATCGCCACCGGCGAACTGCCCGCTGTCGTGTTGGGAGAGATCGGGCGACCGGACCTGTCCGGGCGGACCGCGCTGACCTCCGCCGCTCTCCCCGTGCGCCATGATGAGGCCGAGCTCCCGAGCGGCGTCGCCGAGGCTGCGGACGACGACGGGACGATCGAGCCCCAGGACGAATCGGACGGCGTCGAGGCGTCGGCGAACGAGGACGACATCGACCACCCGACGGGTGCCGAGGACTCGGCCGGGTCGGCCGATGATGCGGAGACCGACGGGACTGCCAACGGCGAGCCCTTGGACGAGGTGACCACCGGCGAACACCCGATGGTCGGTTCCGAGCTCGAATGGACCTCCCTGGACGTGGCCGACCTCCTCGATGAGTCCGACGGCGCTGAAATGTCCGCGGCCGAGAGCCCATCGGCGCCGACCGGCCGGGAGCACCTCCGCCTCGTGGCCGGCTCGACGCCCCCACCGGCCGAGTCGGACGAAGAGCCGAATTCGGCTGAGCCTGCAGCGTCCGATGCGGAAGCAGCGGGTGGGGTAGGTCGTGCCGCTGACGCTGTGCAGACCGACGGCGGTGCGGTCGCCGTCGTCGATGACCCAGCCGACATCGAGGGCGCTGTCGGTGATATAGCCGACATCGAGGTGGGCGACACCGTTGAAGACGACATCGAGGCCGAAAGCGAGGAGCCGGCGGTCGTCGGCGACCTGTTCGCCCGCTTGCGGGCCGAGCGGGACCAGGCGGTCGCCCAGGCCCGAGAAACCTTGGGCGTGGACGACGCTGCCGATGCCGAGGCTGGGGGTGACCTCGACGGGCAGCTGACCGGCGACGATGACGAGGTGGACCCCCTTGAGGCCTTCGAACCCGCCGACGACGAGTCATCGTCAATCGTCGACGCAGAAGAGGCCGACGAGATCCTGGACCACCGCGACGACGCGATCGGTCCCATCGAACGGGGCGTTTCCCGACGGGTGAAGCGTCTGGTCGACGACGAACAGAACGAGCTGCTCGACGCGCTTCGCCGCAGCCGTCGCAACATCACCGTGAGCGGCCTGTTGCCCGACACGGACGAGCAGGTGGGTGCCCTGATGGAGTTGCTCGGCGCCGACCTGACCGACGCTGTGGCCGCCGGTGCCGCCTCGGTCGCCGCCCGCTCGGGTACGCCGGTGGCGCTGGGCAGGGCCAACCTCGAGCGTTTGGCAGGTCAGCTGGAGACGGCGATCGCTGCCCGCCTCGTCAACCCTTGGCGGGACGAGGTCGCGACGATGATCTCCGCCGAGCCCGACCGGGGACAGCTGTCCGAGCGACTGCGCAGCGCCTATCGGGAGCGCAAGACGGTGGCCCTTCCCGAGCTCGCATCCGGGGTGGTCGTCGTCGCCTACAACGTCGGTGTCGCCGCGGCCGCCAAGCCCGGCCCCGGGCTGGACTGGGTGCTCGACCACGGTGGCGAGCCCGCCGAGGCACACCTGGCCCGCATCCGGGGCGGGGATCCGGCCGGTCTGATCGAGGTGCTGTCAGCGCCGGAGGTACCCGTCGGGTGCCGCTGCATGCTGGTCACCCGTCCCGGCTGAGCCAACCCACCCCGCCAAGCCGTGGTCGATCGAGACACGTCGGTCGCCACGGCCGACGGCCGACGGCTCACGGCTTCGGCCCACGGCCCACGGCCCACGGCCCACGGCCCGGTGAAGCTGAGAGTCGCGGGTACGGGGCGCGCCCTGACCGAGATCCGCCCGGGCGTCTTGTAACCTCCGCCCATATGCGAATGCCCCGGGATATGCCCCGCCCTTCGTCGCGCGGCGGGCGTTCACCGTCGGTCGGTTTCAGGAAGACGCTCATCATCTCGGTGGTGGGCTTGATTGCGATCCTCGTGATTTTGCGCATCGCGGCTGAGGTGCACTTGGAGTACCTCTGGTACGACTCGCTGCTTCAGCCGGACACATGGCTGACGGCGACCGGAGCGAAGTTCTTTCTCGGCATCGTCTTCTCGCTCGTCTTCTTCTTGGCGTGCTTGTCCAGCTTGACGGTCGCCGACCGGGTCTCGCGGCGCCAGGAGCTGTTGGGCGCAGACGAGTTCATCCTGCGCTATCACGAGCTGATCGGCACTCGACACCGCATCGTGCGGGTGGTTGCGGCACTGGTGCTGGCGTTGGCCGCCGGCCTGCCGGCCATCAACCAGTGGGATCAGTGGCTGTTGTTCCTCAACGGTTCGACCGTCGGCGTGACCGACCCCCAGTTCGGCTACGACCTTGGCTTCTACTTCTTCACCCTGCCGTTCCTGGAGTACGTACTCACCTGGCTGTTTGCAGCCTTGATCACGATCGCGTTGGCCACCGGCGGCGTGTACTACCTCAACGGCTCGCTGCGCCCCCGTGGCGCCCGAAAGGCCGGGTTTGGAACGCCTGCGGTCAAGGCGCACCTGTCGGTGCTGTTGGCGGCGCTCGCCCTGGTGAAAGCCGCCGAATACTTCTTCGTGGCGCGGCCTTCGCTCACCTTCGCCGAGGGCCGGGTCTTCGATGGCGCCGGATACACCGCGATCAACGCCCAGTTGCCGGCCACGCTGCTGCTCACGATGGTGTCGCTGTTCTGCGCTGGCCTCTTCATCGCCAACGTGAAGCGTCGTGGTTGGGGGTTGCCCGTGGTGGCCCTCTCGCTGTGGTTGGCGGTCGCGGTGCTCGGCGCCGGCGCTCTACCCGCCTTCGTGCAGCGCTTTCAGGTCGATCCCCAGAAGGCCGCACGGGAGATCGACTTCATCAAACGCAACCAGTCAGCCACCGAAGCGGCCTACGGGCTCGACACGCTGAAGACGGCCGATTTCGATTACACCGAGAACGTCACCGCGGCCGATGCTGAGAAGGCCTCCCCGGTGATCGAGCGGGTGCCCGTCCTCGATCCCGTGCTGATCGGCGACACATTCCGGGCCCAGCAGTCCAAGAAGCCCCAGTTCTCGATGGGCCAGGTGTTTCTTGACCGCTACGAGATCGAGGGGTCGTCGCAACCTGCCGTGTTGTCGGTCCGCGACCTGTCGCGCAAAGACCTACCCGGCCGCTCGTGGGAACAGGAACACCTCGTTTACACCGCCGGCGAAGGGGTAGCGCTGGCCGCCGCCGACCGCGTGGCCGCCGACGGTCGACCCGACTACCTGATCGAGGACCTGCCGGTCCGAACCTCCGACGAGTTCAAGCTGACCAAACCCCAGGTGTACTTCGGGCGGGGGCTGGCCGACTGGTACGCGATCGCCGGAACCTCGCGAGAGGACGGCGAGAAGTTCGACGGTTCGACCGGCATCAAGCTGGGCACCTTCTGGCGCCAGCTGGAGACGTCGCTGCGCTTCGGTGCGATCGATCCGCTGATCTCCTCGTCGGTCGACGAGAACTCCCGGCTGCTGATGCGCCGCGACCCCAACGAGCGACTGTCGGCCCTGGCCCCGTTCGTGTCCTGGTCTTCCGAAGCTCTCCCCGTCGTCTCCGAAGGCCGGGTGAAGTACCTCCAGATGGGCTACACGACCGTCTCCACCTACCCCTACGCTCAGTTCTCGCCCACCGACGACCTGCCGGAAGGCTCGGACCTGCGGTCGCGTCGGTTCAACTCGTTGCGGGCTGCGGTGGTCGCCACGATCGACGGCTACGACGGCTCGGTGAAGATCTATCGCATCGACCGCGAGTTCTCCGAGGGTGCCGCCATCGACGAGGATCCGATCATCGCCGCATGGGAGCGAGCGATGCCCCAGTTGTTCACGCCGCTCGACAAATTGCCGGAGGACCTCCGCACTCATCTGCAGTATCCCGACGAACTGTTGCGTGTGCAGTCGCGTATGTACGGCCGCTACCACGTGAAGGACCCCGAGACCTTTTACGACGGCTCGGAAAACTGGGTGGTCGCCCGCAACCCCGGGGATGCGGTGGCCGAGGCGTCTGGGGCGGGTTCGGGACCGATCCCTCCCACCCAGCTGATGCTGGACCGCGACGGCGCTCCCGGCTTCGTACGCACCCGGCCGCTGACGCCGGGCACCGAGGACGCGGCCCGCGCCGACCTGGCCGCCTATCTGGTCGGTGATTCCGACCCGGACCGCTTCGGCGACCTGACCTCGTACCGGATGACCACGGTTGAAGCCGACGGGAAACGCCGTGAGGGCGCCGAGGTGGAGAACCCAACCAGAGCCCAGGTGGCGATCAACAACGACGCCCGGATCTCCCAGAAGATCACGCTGCTGAACCAGAGTGGGTCCAACGTTCGCTTCGGCGCCATGATGCTCGTTCCCGTCGGCAACAGTGTCTTCTACATCCGGCCGCTCTACGTCGTCGGCAAGGGCGAGGACAGCTCGCCGGCGCTCAACCAGGTGGTCGTCGTGTGGAAGGGTTCGGCCTTCCTGGGCGACACCGCCGAAGAAGGTGTGCTCAACGCCATCCGCGGCAACAAGGTCGATGCGCCCGAGGCCACCGGCAGCACGCCCGACCCGGGGGCTGAGACACCGACGCCGACGACCACCCCAGAGGGTTCGACGCCACCCGCCGACGATGCCACCGCGGCCGAACTCGTGTCCGACGCGATCCGGACGATGGACGAGGCGGAGAAGGCCAAGGGTGGGGAGGGCGGCCTGGCCGAATACGAGAAGAAGAACGCCGAGGCGAAGAATCTGCTCGACCGGGCGGCAAAGCTGCTCGACCGACAGCCCGCCGATGGCGCACCGGCCTCGACGACCGTCGCTCCCTCGACCACCACGCCCACCTCGCCCGAGCCCGGGTAGCCACCCACCCGCAACTCGGGAGTTGAGAGCGCGGTCTGGCGGTCGTGTGGGCTCCCGAGTTCGGTAGTTTGTGTCTCACCACTCGGTAGTCGGGAGTTGAGAGAGCGGTCTGGCGGTCGTGTGGGCTCCCGAGTTGGCGGGCTCGTCCGAGTTGGCGAGCTCGCCGGCCGCCGTGTCTTAGCGGGCGGCGGTGCGCGCTTCGGATTCGGCGTCGAGCTCCTCGTCGTGATGCTCCTCGCCGGCGAGCATGCTCATCGCCACGACGGCGACCCCACCGATGATCGCCAGCAGGATCGGCACCCAGACGTCGCCGGACGGCATCGTCATCTCGTTGGTCTCGGTTCCGTTCGGCCAGGGCCACAGCACGCGGAGCGAACCGAGCATCAGGCCGGTCAACCCGGCGAGCACCAGCTGGTGATAGTTGTGCAGTGCCCAATGCAGGAAGGTGGAGAAGCCGGCCAGGCCGAGCACCGCACCCAGGCCAAACACGACGATGAGCGCCAGGTCGCGGTCGGAGACCGCCCCGAGGATGGTGTCGTAGAGGCCGAGCATCAGCAGTAGGAACGAGCCGGAGATGCCGGGGAGGATCATGGCGCAGATGGCGATGGCCCCGGCAATAAACACGTACCACAGCGCCGGATCGCTCACCGGGCCGGAACGCAGCCCGAGCACGAAGAACGCCACGACGGCGACGACGACCAGGGTGACCGCCCGAGCGGGGTCCAACTTGAGGCGTTGGGCGGTGACCACGATCGAGCCGACGACCAGGCCGAAGAAGGCGGCGGCCATGCGCACCGGGTAGTCCTCCAACAGGCGCTCGATCGTGTGGGACAGGGCGATGATCGCCACGCCGATGCCGAGCAGCAACGGAAGAAGAAAGGCCCAATCGACCGCTTTGAACTTCTCGACCACCCCGGAGAAGTCGCCCTTCACCGCCGCGCCGAGCACCGCGGCGCCATCGCGCACGGTATCGATCAGGTGCGTGTAGATGCCGAGAACCAGGGCGATCGTTCCGCCGGACACGCCGGGAACGATGTCGGCCGCGCCCATGAGGAACCCTCGTACGACCTGCATCGGAGCTTGTTTCAGCATCCGAGCACGGTAGTGGTTGGCCCCCGATGAGAGGGAGTTGACCCTGCGACGGCAGGCCGGGTCTTTTGACGTCGCAGGGGGCGAGCGGCTTCCATGTCCGGGTCCTGTGCAATCCGGCACGCGTGAGCAACGCGCGTGGCCTGCCAACTGGGGAGGCGCCCGAGCGCTTCCCGGAGGAACTCATGACCAACCTGTTCGCTTCTGAAGGCGGCTACCAACTCTTTGTGCTTGGCGGCGCCGAATGGTTTTGGCTGGTGTTCTCGATGGTGGTGGCGCTGCTGGCGCTGGTCGTCGGCGTGGTGAGCATGAAGGGGGTGCTGGCCAAGCCCACGGGCACCCCGGAGATGGGCGAGATCGCAGAAGCGGTGCAGGAAGGGGCGATGGCCTACATCACCCGCCAGTTCCGCACGATCGGCATCATCGTGGTTCCGCTGGCGGTGATCGTGTTCCTCACGTCCAGCAAGGTGATCGATGAAGGCAGCGGCGAGGGCCTGAACTTCGCCCAGTCGGGGGGCTTTCGCACCCTCGCGTTTCTCGTGGGTGGGCTGGCGTCCGCCTCGATCGGGTTCCTCGGCATGTGGCTGTCCACCCGAGCGAACATTCGCACCGCCACCGCCGCCAAGGCCCACGACATGAACGGTGCCATGCAGGTGGCGTTCCGCGCCGGAGGCACGGTCGGGCTGTTCACCGCCGGCTTCGGGCTTTTGGGCGCAACCGCAATCGTGATGTTGTTCCAGAACACCGCCTCGTCGATCCTGATCGGCTTCGGTTTCGGCGGTTCGCTGTTGGCCCTCTTCCTGCGGGTCGGTGGCGGCATCTTCACCAAGGCCGCCGATGTTGGCGCCGACCTGGTGGGCAAGGTCGAGGCGGGCATCCCCGAGGACGACCCCCGCAACCCGGCCACCATCGCCGACAACGTGGGCGACAACGTGGGTGACTGCGCCGGCATGGCGGCCGACCTGTTCGAGAGCTTTGGCGTCATCCTGGTCGCCTCGATCATCCTGGGTATCACCGCCTTCAACTCGGTGGGCATCGGCGTCGGTGGCGCCGCCAAGGGCATCATCTTCCCCCTGGCGATCATGGCGATCGGGCTGTTGGCCTCGGCCGTGTCGATCTTCTCGGTCAAGGCCCGCCCGGGCGAGACCAATGCCCTGCCCCCGATCAACCGCGGCGTGCTGTTGGCGTCGGTGATCACCCTGGTGGGCGCAGCGATCGTCGCGTTCGGCTACGTGGGCAACCCCGAGGGCTCCACGATGTCCAATTTGGGCCTGCGACTCTTCCTGGCGATCGTCGCCGGCGTCGTGCTGGGCCAGGTGGCCAGCCGCATCACCCAGTACTACACGTCCACCTCGTTCAAGCCGGTGCGTGACATCGCCGACGCCGGACGAACCGGTCCGGCCACCGTCGTGCTGTCGGGCATCTCCTCGGGCATGGAGTCGGCCGTGTGGGCCGTCGTCGCCGTTGGCGGAGCCATCCTGGTGTCGATCGGCATCGGTGGAGGTGACATCAAGTTCTCGCTCTACCTGGTGGCCCTGGCCGGCGTGGGCATGCTGGCGACCACCGGCATCATCGTGGCCGAGGACACCTTCGGTCCCATTGCCGACAACGCCCAGGGCATCGCCGAGATGGCCGGCGAGTTCGAGGGCGAGACCGAGGTGATCCTCGATGGGCTCGACACGGTTGGCAACACGACCAAGGCCGTCACCAAGGGCTACGCCATCGCGTCGGCGGTCATCGCCGCAGTGGCGCTGTTCGCCGCCTTCCGCGAGATCATCGCCGAGGAACTCTTCAACGGCGACTTCGCCGCCGCAGTGATCAACATCGCCGACCCGAAGATCTTCGTCGGAGCTCTGCTGGGCGGCGCCGTCGTCTTCTTGTTCTCGTCGCTGTCGATCCTGGCGGTCAGCCGCACCGCCGGGGTGGTCGTCGAGGAGGTCCGCCGCCAGTTCCGGCAGAAGCCCGGCATCATGAAGGGCACCGAGCGCCCCGACTACGGCCCGGTCATCGACATCTGCACCTCTGCGGCGCTGCGTGAGCTGGCCACCCCGGCGCTGCTCGCCGTGCTGTTGCCGGTCGCCGTCGGCTTCGGCCTGGGCGCCGAGGCGCTCGGTGGCTACCTGGCCGCTGCGATCGTCATCGGTGCGTTGATGGCCAACTTCCTGTCCAACGCCGGTGGTGCGTGGGACAACGCCAAGAAGTACGTGGAGGACGGCAACGTCGGCGGCAAGGGCTCCGACGTCCACACCGCCGTCGTCATCGGCGACACGGTGGGCGACCCGTTCAAGGACACCGCCGGCCCGGCGATCAACCCGCTGCTCAAGGTGATGAACCTGGTGGCGCTGCTGGTGCTGCCCGCCGTGTTCTCCCTGGCGGACAACGATGCCGCCCGTGCGATCATCACCGTGGTCGCCGCGGCCGTGCTGATCGGTGCCGTGGTGTTCTCCAAGGGCCAGGGCTCGGCCATCGCCGACGAGCCGGCAGTCGAGCGGACCGACTCGGCCCCGCTCTAGGCCCGCCAACCGACGTCTAACGTGTAGCGAAAGGCTCCAACATGTGCACCAAGGTCCTTTGGCATGACCCGTCCGGTCCGGTCCTCGTCGGCCGCAACATGGACTACCACCGCGACACCGGCACGAACCTGTGGTCGCTGCCGAAGGGCCTGGAGCGCAACGACGGGGTGGGTGGCTCGCTGAGTTGGACCGCCGTGTACGGCAGCGTGGTCGCAGCGGCCTACGACATGATGACCGTCGATGGCATGAACGAGGCGGGCCTGTCCGGGCACATTCTCTGGCTGACCGAATCTCACTACGGCGACCACGACCCGGAGCGCCCGGCGCTGTCGATGGCGGTGTGGCTGCAGTACTTCCTCGACAACTTCGCCACCGTCGCCGAGGCGGCGGCGTGGATTGCCGAGACCAAGGTGCAGGTCGTCCCGTTGAGTGATCCGGCCACCGGCGAGGTGCCGGCCGTGCACTTGGCGCTCAGCGACTCGACGGGCGACTCGGCGGTGATCGAGTACACCGACGACGAAGCGACCGTGTGGCACAGCCCCGACTACAAGGTGATGACCAACTCGCCGACCTACGACCAGCAGCTCGAGCTGCTGGCCACGATCGAGGGCTTCGGCGGCGATGCCCCGCTGCCGGGTTCAACCCTGGCGGCCGATCGCTTCGCCCGGGCAAACTACTACGTGGGCCGGCTGCCGACCCCGACCGGCCAGGTCGATGCGATCGCCTCAATCCTGAGCGTGATCCGCAACGCTGCCCAGCCGTTCCGCATTCCGGATCCGGATCAACCCCACGCATCCCAGACCCTGTGGCAGACGGTCGCGGACCTGACCAACAAGCGCTACGTGTTTACCTCGACCACCCGACCCAACGTCGTGTGGGTGGATTTCGCCGACCTGGACCTCACCGAGGGCGCCTCGGCGGGACGGCTCGACCTGATGGGCGACACCGCGCTGCAGGGCGGTCTGGCCGGCAACGTCGGAAAGCGTTTCGAGGAGCGGGCACCCCTGGAGTTCCTCAGCCTGGCCTGACAGCCAGCGGAACGCGTCACTCCACCCCCTTCACAACTGGCAAGGGAACGGCGCCCCACCTTCGA
Source organism: Candidatus Neomicrothrix sp. (assembly GCF_035329545.1). Classification (NCBI taxonomy): domain Bacteria; kingdom Bacillati; phylum Actinomycetota; class Acidimicrobiia; order Acidimicrobiales; family Microthrixaceae; genus Candidatus Neomicrothrix; species Candidatus Neomicrothrix sp. The sequence goes on along the minus strand of NZ_DAOLGP010000005.1, from coordinate 55,204 downwards.
ACCGGGGAGCCGAGAGCGCGCTCTGGCGGTCGTTTGGGCTCCCCGGTTCGTCGCCTCTCCGGTTCGTACCTGCTTCTGAACGTCAGCGGACGGTGACGACGACGGCGTGCCAACCGGTGGCGCCGTCGGGGTCCGGGCGGCTGGGCTGAGCGGTTTGGGTGACGCCGTCGCCGTCGGTGGCCCGCACGGTGAGGGTGTGTCGGCCGGGTGTGGCATCCCAGTCCAACCACCACTGACGCCAGGTGGCCTCGGACAGCTCGGGCCCCAGCGTGGCTGCGCGCCACGGGCCGCCGTCGACGCGCACCTCCACCTTGGACAGGGCCCGGATCCCGGCCCAGGCGACCCCGGCGATTGTGGCCGCCCCTGCGTTGACCGTGGAGCCTTCGGCTGGCACATCGATGCGGCTCTGGGTCTTGATCGGCGCCTCCTTCGACCAACCTCGCGGAACCCAGTAGCCGGTGAAGTCCTCCCACGTGGTCAGCTCGATCGTCTCGAGCCACTTACACGCGGAGACGTACCCGTAGAGCCCCGGGATGACGAGACGGGCCGGAAACCCGTGGATGAGGGGAAGCGGCTCGCCGTTCATGCCGACCGCGATGATCGCCGGCGGGGTTGGGTCTCCCGGGGGCCGATCGAGCGTCTCGATCGGGAAACCGCAGCTCCAGCCGTCGGTCGAGGTGGCGCCCACCTGGGTGGTGCCGTCGGGAATGCCGGCCTCGGCAAGGAGCGGTGCCAGCTCGACCCCCTGCCATCGAGCGTTGCCCACCAGGGAACCGCCCACCTCGTTGGAGACACAGCTCAGCGTGCAGTCGATTTCGATCTGCTCGCGAGCCAGCAGATCGGCGTAGCTGAGGGTGAGCGGACCGCGGCTGCCGCCGCCGATCGTCAGCTGCCACGTTGCTGGGTCGATGCTGGGCACGGTGAACGCAGTGTCGATGCGGTAGAAGCCGTCGTTGGGGGTGATCAGCGGTGAGAGGCCGGGCGTGGCACCACCGCCGGAGCCCGCATTGGGCAGGGCCTCGAGCTGTTCGTCGACCGCGGGGAGTGTCACCCGCCGACGTGCGGCGGCGGCCTGGCTCTTGCCGCCGACAAACCGGATCGCCCCTGCGAGAGCCAACTGGGCGATCGCCACCATGCCGAGGCCCCTGACCAGGGTGCGCCGCCCAACGATCGATGTGGGCGGGGGAGTGTCGGCCCCGGTGGCCCGCTCGTCGGCCGGCATGTCGTCGTCGGTTGCGGCCGCGGTCCCCGCGCCGAAGAGCATCCACAGGGCGACCGCCGACACGGCCCCGCCGACGATGGCCCCCAGCCCGGCGCCTGGCCCGCCGGTGCGCCCGGACCAGGCGGCGGCGGCACCGACGAGTGCCACCGCTGCGGCGCCCGCCGACGCCCAGGCGGCCTGGCGACGACCGCAGGCGGCGAGCCGGCCCAGTCCCGCCGAGATTGCGGCCAGGATCAGCAGGGTTCCCACGATCGTGGCGGGCTTGTCCAGGGTCCCCAGCGTCGAGATCGCCCACTCCCGCACACCGGTCGGGCTGAGGTCGACCACCCGATCGGCAATCGCCAGCAGCGGCGAGCTGATCGGTCCGATCAGTGCGGCCAGCAGCTCAGCGGTGCCGAGCCCGACCGCCCCGGCGAGGACGCCGGCGGTCGCCGGGTTGGCGACCGGAACCGCCCGGCGGGCGTCGGCCGAGTGGCCGTCCGACCGGGGGGTGGGGACGGTGGTGGGGTTGTGATAGGACCTCGACATCGCGCTTCACCCTTACACCCCGAACCGGCGCAGCGTCGCCGCGCGGCTGCGGCCGCTCTCAGCAGTGCGCCAAACCGGCGCTTTGCTGTTGCTGCCCGTCGCCGTCTCGATGGCCCTGTCCGGGTGCTCGAGCGGACCATCGATGGCGCAATGGGCCAAAGAAGCCGACCGGGTGTGTGCCGAGATCAACGCCGAGGTTGAGGCGCTGCCCGAACCCGGTAACGATCTGGCCACCTTCGATGCCTATATCGGGCGGATCCGGCAGTTGCTGACCACCGAGCAAACCAAGATCGCCGACCTCGACGGGCCGGACGGCGAAACGCCCACATCGATGGCCGAGTACCTCGATCGACAACTCGAGCTGGTCGCCGACCTCGAGGAGGCGGCCGGCGATGGGGACGGGATGCGGGTGCGCTCCCTGCTCGACCAGTCGGCGCGCGAGCTGGGGCCGATGGGCAGGGCCACCGCCAAGGCGACCGGCGTGACCGAGTGCGCCACGACGGGTCCGGTTGGCGGCTCGGCCGACACCACCGCCGAGCCGACGTCGAGCACCACGCCCGCCGGGTGACGCCCGATCGGTCGGGCAGCCCTGTTCGGCCGGTGTCGGGTTCGATCCGACGGGCAGGGCGGTCCGGTCAGCACCCCGGAGTGCCGTCGGAGCCACCCAGGAGCAGCTCGTAGACCTCGGTCTCCTGCGTTCGCCCCCGCAGCTGAACGGTTTCTCGCAGCGCGTAGCACCCGCTGTCGAGCGCCCGTCGGCTGGCCGGATTCGCCCCCCCGTCGGCGGCCGCGATCGAGCCAGCGTCGGCGAGCACCCCCGACTCGCTGTGCTTGGCCCCCTCGCACAGGCGGGCGGCGATGTTCACCACGTCGCCGATCACGGTGTACTCGTGACGGTCCGGGGTGCCCACGTAGCCGGCCAGCGCTGTTCCTGTTGCCACGCCTACCCCGGCGCGGGGCGAGCCGGGGAGCTTGGCGAGGGCGCTCGGAAGCTCGGCGGCGGCGCCGAGGGCCCGAGCACCGTGGTCGGCCTGCGGGACGGGAGCCCCGAAGATGCACAGCGCAGCGTCGCCCTCGAACTTGTTGATCCACCCACCGTGGGCGGTCACGACATCGGCGATCGCGCCAAAAAACCGGTTGAGCATCTTGACCACCTCGCGCGGGGCATGGGTCTCGCTGTAGGCGGTGAAACCGTCCAGGTCGACGAACAGCACGCTGAGCTGGCGCTCCTCGCCGCCCAAGTCGTGCTGATGGTCCATCGCCCAGCGGGCCACGTCACGGCCGACGTGACGTCCGAACAGGTCGTGGAGCACGGCTCGTTCCTCAAGGCCCTCGGTCATCGAGTTGAAGCCGGCCGCCAAGCGTCCCAGGTCGCCGCCGTCGTCGAGGGGGACCCGCACATCGAAGTTGCCCTCGCCCACCTCGCCCATCGCGCGGCGCACCCGCTCGATGCGCCGACCAGTGGAGGAAGCGGCCCCCCACATCACTGCTCCGCCCGCTCCCAGCCCGGCGCCGAGCAGCGCCGCCAGCCGCCAGTGAGGCATCGCACGGCCGGTCGGGGACGTGAGTAATGCCAAGCCCACCGCGAGCAGCGGCAGCCCGCTGCCCAGTAGCCAGAACAGCCAAATGCGCCGCTCGACGTCCCTCTGGCGCCGGCCGAGAACCTGGCCGGCCTGAGCCAGGTCGATCAGGGGGCGGATCGGCCGGTCGAGCAGCAGGTAGATGGAGGTGCTGGTCACCAGGCCGACCACCGCGATGCCGATGCCCACCCGGGGCGAGTGGTTCAACCAGGCGAAGATCAACCCGGCCAAGGCCCACCACAAGTAGTTCTGCACCGACAGCGTCAGCGCCAGCCGCAGCACCAGACCTCGTCGGAAGCGACCGGGGAGGCGGCCCCGCTCGGCCCACCGCACCGCCAGGTTCATCAGCACGTTCTGAATGAGGAATGCGATCAACGTGACGACGATCAGGTAGGCGAGAAACACTCGCTCGTTCAGTGCGTCGTCGCGGGGGCGGCCAGCGTCGTTCCAAGGGAACAGGAAGCGGAGGTAGACCCACACCAGCATCCCGCCGACGACGTTGGCGGCCGCAAAGCGGATGCGGATCGCCCATCGCAGTCCGTCCGCCTGTTGGGCAGCTTGGACACCCCGAAGGTGTTGGGGCGCATGGGCCTCGGTGAGCTGAACCGTCGCGCCGCGGACCGGCGAGGCGTCGTCGAGCGTGTTGTCGGAGGTCACGGCACCTCCCGGCGTCGGGTTGGCCCCTGGTTTGGTGAGGTTCGGCATGCTCTGGCCCCCGCTTCTATCGTATCGGCGGGCCGAACCCAGGCGGTGGGGAACGCCTTGGCACACGCCAACCGGGCCCTCGACGGGACGTGACCGCCAACGTCCCCTATCCTGTCCCGATCGCCATGTCTTCTCCCCGCCGCGCATGGTCGGCCGCTCCATCTCGCGTCCGGTCATCCCTTGGTGCCGTCATCTCCTCCCGAACCTTGATGAGCACGGGTCGTCCGTTGCGACGGTCGGCGCCCCGGCGCCCGCTCAGGACGCTGGCTCAGGCGATGGCTGCGGTCGTGTTGTTCGCCGTGGGTGTCGTCGCGTCGCCCGCAGGGGCCGCTCCCGCCCAGGACGACGTCGCACCGACCTCGGACCCGCCCATCGCCACGGCGGCGACCGCTGTTCCCGCTCCCGCCGACACCCCTCCCGCGACGAACGATCCCGCCCAGAACGACCCAGCGGCCGATCCACCCTCCCCCTACGCCACCGCTCCGCCGACCGTGGTCCCTGGCACCGAGTCGAGCGACACCGGGCCGAGCGGTTCGGGATCGGGCGATGCGGGCCCCTCGAGTAGCCAGCCGGTGTTGTTGCAGCAGGCGGTCGACAAGGCCAAGGGCGAGGTCAGTCGGCTCACCTCGGCCCTGACGGCGGCGGAACAGGCCGATGTTGCCGCGCGCGAGGCGGCGGCCAAGCGGGACGGAGAACTCGCCGAGGAGGCCAACGCGGAGGGCGAGCGGGCCAAGAAGGCCCGGGCCCTTGCCGGTGAGGCGCGCACGGACTCCGAGAAGCTGGCCGTGCGGCTCAAGAGCGCCGACGTCGACCGGGTCGACGCCAACGAGGGACTGCTGAAGACGGCCGGCAAGCTGCGGACCTATTCGGTGGCCGCCTTCGTCTCCAACAGTGCGCCCGCCGGCCTGGATGGAATCTCCGACGACGCGGAGCTGCTGTCGTCGCGGCGGCGCGAGCTGCTGCGCAGTTCGGGTCGGGCCCACGTGTCGCGGACCAAGGAAGCCGAGATGTATGTCGCGGCCGCCGAGGTGCAGGTAGACGAGCTTGCCAACCAACGGGCCGGCAAGGTCGCCGAGGAACAAACGCAGCTTGAGATCGAGTCGGGCCACCTCGGACGGGTGGAGGCACTCGTGGAGGAGCGGGCCGCGGCCGAGCAGGCCGAGCTGGCCCGTCGCCAGAGCGCCGCTCAGGAACGCTTGACCGTCCGCAAGGATTTGGAGCGGGCCGGTACCGTCTCCGAGCGGTTCGTTGCGTTGGCCCTCGACCAGACGACATCGATCAACGGCGAGCCGTTGTTGGCCGCTGAGGACCTGTCCCGCTGGTTCGTCGCCGACGGGCGGCGGGCCAACACCACCGTGCCGATCGAGGAGCTCGCCCGGCTGTTCATCGAGGAGGGCCGCAGCGAGTCGATCCGCGGCGATATCGCCTTCGCCCAGTCGATTCTGGAGACAGGCTCCTTCAGCTACCCGAGCTTTGGCCAGGTCCGCGGCACCGACAACAATTTCGCCGGCATCGGGGCCTGCGACTCCTGTTCCAATGGCTTCGGGTTTCCCGATGCCCGAACCGGTGCCCGAGCCCAGATGCAGCTGCTGAAGATCTATGCCAATCCCGGCCTGACGTCGTCGCAGTTCGCCAACCCAAAGGTCCGCTGGGACCCCGAAAAGTTGGGTGTGCGGGGCTGCTGTTCCACCTGGAAGGACCTGGCGGGCGTGTGGGCGACCAACACGAGCTACTTCGGTCAGATCCAGACGGTGTGGAACGAGATCGTCACCTGGGTGGCCAAGGACTACGTCGCCTCGTAGTTGTCGGGCGTGGTCTCGACGTCGGGTGGCCGAAGCCGCCCGGCGCGGATCACATGAATTTGGTCTTGTTCGAGGCCTGGTAGCTGCTCAGGTCGATGCCGGTGACGCCGAAGTCTCCGATGGCGCCCATGAAGGCGGCCATGTGGTCGGTGCTCATGTGGGCGTCGACAGCGTCCTGATCGGCCCATTCTTCGAAGATTCGGTAACTGCCGTCCTCGAAGGGATCGGCGTAGAAGCCGTAGCTCACGTTGCCGGCCTCGGCGCGGGTGGCCGTGATGAGTGGTGCCAGCGCTTCGTGAAACGCAGTGGTCTTGGCCGGGTCGAGGCTGACGGTGCCGGAGACGATGATCATGGGTGCCCTCCCTGAGATGCGCGCACCACGGCGGCGGCGCCGAGCCGCCGAAGCTAGCGGAGCGGCTGCGTCGGTGGCCCGCCGGGGGGGTGAGGGAATGGCAGCAGCCCGGTTGGGCCGACCGGGTTCAGCTGGTGGTGAGCCGAGGGAAGAGCGGGGTGCCCTTGTCGACGGGCACGCCGCCCGGGTAGCCACCCCAGGCCAGGCCGTCGGGGACGCGCACGTCGGTGGGGCGGTTGGGCTGGCCCTCGGCGTCGGTCAGGCCGATGCGGCGCCACAGCTCGTCGGTCGAATCGATGAGCGCCGGCGAGGCCAGCACGGCGACGATTCGCAGCACCTCGAGCGCATCGCCCAGCACCCGGTCGACCGCCGGGCCGGGCTCGGCCTTCCACGGCTCGTTGTTCTCCAGGTGGGCGTTGGCCTCGCGCACCAGCCGCCAGGTGGCCTCGAGGGCTTTGGGTGGCGAGGTCTCGGCCCACTCCCGGACCGCCTCGGCGACGACCTCGGCGGCGATGGGGGCCAGTGGGCTGTCCGGGTCGGGGGCCGGACCGATGCCGCCGCACTTCTTGGCGACCACGGTGGCCACCCTGGCGGCCAGGTTGCCCAGGTTGTTGGCCAGGTCGGTGTTGTAGCGGACGACCATGCCCTCGTAGCTGAAGTCGCCGTCGGGCCCGAAGGGCTGTCCGCGCAGAAACTGGTAGCGAAAGCCGTCCACGCCAAAGTCCTCGACCAGTTCGGCAGGGGTGATCTGGTTGAGCGACGTCTTCGACATCTTCTCGCCGCCGACCAGCAGGTAGCCGTGCACGTTGAGCTGCCGGGGCGGTGCCTCGCCGGCGGCCATCAGCATGGCGGGCCAGTACACGCAGTGGAACCGCAGGATGTCCTTGGCCAGCAGATGGTTGACCGACGGCCACCAGTCCTCGAAGCGCTGGCGATCCGAGTTGTAGCCGATGGCGGTCACGTAGTTGATCAGCGCGTCGTACCAGACGTAGAACACGTGACCCTCGGCCCACGGCACGGGGATGCCCCATTGAACGGCCGATCGGCTGACCGAGATGTCTTGAAGGCCGCCACGGATCAGGCCGAGCGCCTCGTTGCGCTTGCCCTCGGGCTGCACGGCGTCCGGGTTGGTCTCGTACCAGTCGAGCAGCGGCTGGGCGAACGCCGACAGGCGAAAGAACCAGTTCTCCTCGGACAGCCACTCGACCGGCTTGCGGTGGATCTCGCACAGCGGCGTGTCGCCGCCCGAGGGGTCCTCGACGAGGTCGTCGTCGTTGTAATAGGCCTCGCAGGGCACGCAGTACCAGCCCTCGTAGGTGCCCGAGTAGATGTGGCCGTTGTCGTGGATCCGCTGCATGAAGGCTTGGACGGTGTCGATCTGGCGCGGCTCGGTGGTACGGATGAAGTCGTCGAAGCTGATCTGCAACAGGTCCCAGGCCTGGCGGTAGCGGTCGGCGTTCAACTCGGCGTGCTCGGCGGGCGTGCGGCCAGCTGCTTCGGCCGCCCTCGCCACCTTCTGGCCGTGCTCATCGGTGCCGGTGAGGAAGAACACCTCGTCGCCGATCAAACGGTGCCAACGGGCCAGCGCATCGGCGGTGAGCGTGGTGTACGCGTGGCCGATGTGGGGGGCGTCGTTGACGTAATAGATCGGGGTCGTGACGTAGTAGCGGCTCACACGCCGAGGTTACCGACACTGCCCCGACGTCCCGAATTGGCTTGGGGCGGCGGGAGCGAAAGGAGGCCCGGTAGTATCTGACGGGCCGTCAGAAACTCGGCGGGACCGATCGAAGGGGAGAGAGGCGATGTCGAGCATCATTGGGGAGGGGGAGCAGCTGCGGGGGATCCAGTTGCCGATCCAATCCAAAAGCCCGACGTTCGCCCAGCCCTGGGAGGCCCAGGCCGGTCCGGGCGATCTGGCCCGCATCGCCGCCGCTGCCGACGAGTCCCGCCTCGGGTACGTGGCGGTGTGTGACCACGTGGCGGTGCCGACCGATGTCGACATCAGCTCCACCTGGTACGACACGGTGGCCACGCTCGCATGGCTGGGCGCCCGCTGCCCCAACCTGTGGCTGCTCAGCCACGTGTACGTGCTCGCCTACCGTCACCCGCTGGTTGCCGCCAAGGGCTTCGCCACCCTCGATGCGCTGACCGGGGGCCGGGCGATCATGGGCGTCGGTGCAGGCCACGTTCGGGGTGAGTTCGAGGCGCTCGACGCCGACTACGACGGTCGCGGTCCGGCGTTGGAGGAGGCGATCGGCGTGCTGCGCACCGCGTTCGAGGCGGCCAACCCGGGCGACGTCGATGCCGGATTCACCCTGGCCGGCGAACGCTGGAGCGCCGACCAGGTGCGGGTCGGCCCGCCCCCGACGCGCCCGGGGGGCCCGCCGATCTGGGTGGGCGGCTCGTCGCCGGCGGCGGTGCGCCGCGCCGCCCAGCTGGGCGACGGCTGGCTGCCCCAGGGCCCGCCGGAGGGCGGCATGCGGGCGGCGATCGAGCGGATCGGTCAACTGCGCGAAGCGGCCGGTCGCGCGGACGAAGGCTTCGCCGTCGGCGTGCTGTGCGAGCCGGTCCGGCTGGGCGACTCCGTGGCCGACCAGCCCTCGTACGCGCTCGGCGGCTCGGCCGATCATGTCGCCGAGCGGCTTGGCCGTTACGCCGAGCGCGGCATCAACCAGCTGCAGCTGAGCTTTCTGGCCACCTCGGTCGGGGACTACTGCGACCAGTTGCGCCGCTTCGGTGCCGAGGCGGCCCCCCACTTGCCGCCCCCACCGGCCCCGCCCGC
>NZ_DAOLGP010000005.1:0-46223 GCF_035329545.1 Candidatus Neomicrothrix sp. | reverse complement strand
CGCTGCTGCGCGACCGGGTCGCGATGCAGGCCCCGCCGGCCGATCCGACCCGCTGAGCCGAACCTTTCAAGCCAACCACCCGAGCCCGACCTCCCCGAGAAACGGACACCCTCATCATGACGAGCGACCAGCACGCAGCGAACGCGCCCAATCCCGATCACGAGTGGAAGCTGATCATCGGCGGTGAGCGACCAGCCGGCGGAGTCGGCACCTATGACGTGATCAACCCGGCGACTGAGGAGGTGGTCGGGCGAGCCCCCGAGGCGACGACCGCCCAGGCCGCCGACGCCGCCGCTGCGGCCGCCGAGGCCTTTGACGCCTGGTCGCGGACCACCCCCGAGCATCGCTGCGAGCTGCTCAACCGGGCCGCCGAGCTGCTCGACGCCCACGCCGACGAGCTGGTGCCGCTGGTGCAGGCCGAAACCGGCGCCACCATGCGGGTGGCAAAGTCGATGCAGGTCCCGCAGGCCGCCGCCCGCTTCCGTCGCTACGCGGAGGGGGCCAAGGAACCGACGGTCACCCCGCTTCGCCCCCAGACCGTGCCGGCCACCGCGCTGGCACCCGGCGGCGTGATCTCCGCCATCGCTAACCGGGCACCGGTGGGCGTGGTCACCGCCATCTCGTCGTACAACTTCCCGGTCGTCAACATGGCCGGCAAGGTGGCGCCCGCACTGGCGATGGGCAACACGGTCATCATGAAGCCCGCCCCGCAGGACCCGCTGGGCGTTATCCGCATGGCCGAGCTGCTCGTCGAGGCCGGCTTTCCGCCCGGCGTCGTCAACTGCGTCGTGTCCGAGGACGTTGCCCCGTCCGAGGTGCTGACGACCCACGACGCCGTCGACATGGTGAGCTTCACCGGCTCGACAGCGGTCGGCCAACGCATCGCCGAGGTGGCCGGCTCCCGCATGAAACGGCTGCTGTTGGAGCTGGGCGGCAAGGGTGCCTGCGTCGTGCTCGACGACGCCGACCTCAAGGCGGCGATCGGCGGCATCGGCTCGGTGTGGGGCTTCCACTCCGGCCAGATCTGTACCAGCCCCACCCGCGTGATCGCGCAGCGTGGCATCTACGACCAGCTGGTGGCCGGGCTGACCAAGACGGCCGCCTACATGCCGGTTGGCGATCCCCTCGAGCGGGGCACGGTGGTCGGGCCGGTGATCTCGGCTGCCCATCGCGAGCGGGTGGAGGGATACGTCGAGATGGGTCGCAGTGAGGGCGCCACGATCGCCGCCGGTGGCGAGCGTCCCGACATGGAGCGGGGCTTCTACGTTGCGCCTACGCTGTTGGCCGACGCCACCAACGACATGACGCCCGTGCGGGAAGAGATCTTCGGTCCGGTCGTGGCCGTCGTCCCCGTCGACGATGCGGAGGAGGCGCTGGCGGTGGCCAACGACTCCGACTTCGGGCTGTACAGCTACGTGTTTACCGGCGATACCGGCGTGGCGATGGACATGGCCAAGCGCATGCGATCGGGCAACGTCGGCCTCAACACCCTGCAGCGCAACCACGACGCACCCTTCGGTGGGTTCAAGCAGTCCGGCGTGGGCCGCGACGGTGGCTCCTACGGGCTGGACGCCTACGGCGAGCTGCAGTCGATTGTCTGGTCGAGCTGACCGGATCACCGCTGTTCGGCGGTTGTGGGCACGCAAGGCAATCAGCTCGGTCGATCTGCGTGCCTACGACCAGATCCGTTGCCTTCAGGCGGGGAGATCGGCTTGTTCGACGGGCACGTTGTGCTCGGCGACGGGTGCGAGCCAGCGGATGAGCACGGCCAGCACGACGACGGCGATCGCTGCGCGGCCGACCGGCTGGAGCCCCTCGACGACCAGGTAGCCGATCGCTCCAACCCCGGCGACGGTGCCCAACGCTGCGGTCCAGGTGGAGAGCCCGGCCAGCTTGGGTGCCAGCAGGGACCGCACCTCCACCGGTGCGGCCTTGGCAAGGATCGGGAACAGGATCGCAATCAGCACCCCAAACCACAGGGGCCGGGTGGCCCACCACAGCGCGGTGCCTGGCGTGGGTTGGGCGACGCCGACCGACGCGCCGAGGGCCACGGCACACACTGCGATCGCCAAAGCGGTGAGGTGCCACAGATACAGGGTCATGCCGCCGGCGCCGACCTTGACGACCGGCCGCCAGTAACGGTCGTCGTCGAGGAGGCGCCGCAGCCGACCCCAACAGCCGAGGATCAGTCCCAGTTGCGCGCACCCGAGCGCCACCAGGGCCACGCCGGGCGGCGCCATGTTGGACACCTCGCCGGCAACGCCGACCATCGAGATGCTGTACGGCCCGATCCCAACCATCAGGACCAACGCCGTGTAACCGCCGGCGACGAGCAGCCACCAGCGATGCCGGTTGGCGACCAGACGCTCCCAGCTCATTCCGGCCTGGGCGAGCGCCGCCCACACGAACACGAAGTTGAGTCCGGCCAGCGCGGTGTCGTGGTCGCCGAAGCGGATCACGTCGATGAGTACGGCGGCGGCCAGCCACGGCGCAGCGGCCCACCACCCCAGCCGAGCCTGAAGGCGGACAAGCAGCGGTGTGATTGCGGTGACGACGAGGTAGACGCCCAGAAACCACAGCGGTTTGGAGACCAGGCGGTGCCCGGCATGGATCATGCGTCGTTCCAAAATCGGCTGCGCAGCGACGACGATCAGCAACCACACGGCCAGCATGGGAAGGGTGGGGGCCAGCAGACGTCGCAGCCGGGTGGCGATCCAGTCCGCCCAGCGACCGCCCTCGTGCTGGGTGCGTTGCCAGGACACTGCGTTGGCGAAACCCCCGACGATGAAGAACAGTGGCATCACCTGCAACACCCAGGTGAGCCACTGGGTCCATGGACGCAGCTCCAACATGTTGGAGATCTGCAGGCGGTAGGCCCCGTCGCCGGTCGACTCGGTGCCGATCGCCGCCATCAGCCAATGGCCCGCCACGACGACCACCAGTGCACCGGCACGCACCGCATCGACCACGCGGTCCCGCTGGCCGAGGTCGGGGTTGGCCACGGGGTTCGCCGTATCCGCCGGGTTGGCGATTGCCGGCGGACACGGCCGTGAGGATGCCGAGGGGTCGCTCGAATGGCTCATCAGCTCATCATGATGTGCGGTCAGCCTCGATCTCCTGACCGGAATCCCCCAGATACCGTTGGGGGATCCCCCAACGACGTGTCATGGACGCGTGGCGGTGACCAGGTGAGCTGCTGCCCCATAGCGAACCCCCGTGCCGTCGTGGTGCGGGCTGAGCGCCTCGGTCAGGGCCTCGCGAACCGGCTGGAGCAGCGTCGGATTGGCTTCGATCACCGGTGCCATCGCCGAGCCGGAGGTGAGGAACTCCACCGCCGAGCCGATCGGCCCAGGCCCGCCCAGGTAGATGCCGTCGGTCAGCGTCCGGGCCGAGGCGTCGGCCCACCCCGATCGCTCGAGGATGGCGACCGGTTGGTCGGGATCGGCCATCGAGAACGGTCCGGGAGCATCGGTCGGCTCGGGCTTCTGCGGACCGGTGACCGACTCGAGGAAGGGTTGTGCTGCGGCGCGCGGCTGGGTGAACCAGGGGTTGAGGTCCGGCGCGGCCCAGCAGATGAAGGCCAGCCGAGCGCCTGGTGCGGCGGCGGCCGCCAGGTTGGCGAAGGCGGCGTCCGGGTTGGAGAAGAACATCACCCCGAAGCGGCTGGTGATCACGTCGTAGGGGCGTCCACCGTTCAGTGCGGTCAAGTCGGCCACCTGTGCGTCCGCAACCTGGAAGGTCGGTCGGTGGTCTCGTCCGAGCCCGGAGGCGTCGGCGGCGGCTCGTGCCCCGGCGATCATCGCCGCCGACAGATCGACGCCGACCGCTGCACCCGCTGCGCCGACGGCGGCCGCGAGCGCCCTCGTCGTGAAACCGGTGCCGCAGCCCACGTCCAGGGCCGACTCGCCGGCGACCGGGGCAAGCTCGGCGACCAGCGCCTCGCTGTAGCCCCGCAGTTGGCCGTCGTAGGCGACGCTTCGCCGCACCCAGGATTGGCCCCGGCTGCCGGCCCAGAACTCCTGCATGGGGGCGTTGCCGGGATCGATCGTGGGTGGGGCAGCTCGGTCGGCCATGGCGCCAAGTAGATCACGTCGACCCCGGTGTGTTGGAGCCCAGCCGGTCGACGCCGCTGCTCCGCCGGAGGCCTACTTCTCCGGCGGGTGGATGCCGCCGCTGTCGCTGCGGAAGGCGGGCGTCACCTGCTCGGGCCCCACCTCGGCCTCGGGGATGATTCGGCTTGCTCGATCGTAGGTCACGTAGTTCCACGCCCAGTTGACCAACACGTTGGCACGGTTACGAAACCCGACCAGTTGCACCAGGTGAAGGGCCAGCCAGGCCAGCCAGCCGAGCAGTCCCGAGAGACGGATGCCGCCGGGCAGTTGGGCGACCGCCGAGGCCCGACCGATCGTGGCCATCGTGCCCTTGTCGGTGTAGCTGAAGGCCTCGGTCGCCTCGCCGTTGAGCCGCCGACCGATCATCGCTGCGGCGTGCTCGCCGCCCTGCATGGCCACCGGCGCCAGCTGGGGAAGGACCGAGCCGTCGTCGCCGTCGTTGGCAGAGGCGACGTCGCCGATGGCGAATATCTCCGGGTGCTCAGCGACCGACAGGTCGGCCCGCACCGGGATTCGTCCGCTTGGCCCGTCCGCCAACCCAAGCGCGTCGCCGAGCGGGCTGGCCCGTACCCCGGCCGCCCAGATCTTGGTGTGGGCGGGGATGGTCGCCCGTTCGCCCAGCAACGGACCGCTGAGCACCACCTCTTCGGCTCGCATCTCGTCGACGGTCGTGCCCAGCAGCACCTCGACCCCGCGTTGTTCCAACGTGGCCTTGGCCTTGGCGCCCAGCTTGGGGTGAAAGGACGCCAGCAGCGAGTCGCCCATCTCCACGAGCACCACCCGGGCCCGCCGGAGGTCCAAGCGGGGAAAGTCGTGGGCGAGCACGCGATCGATCAGCTCGGCCATGCCGCCGGCCAGCTCGACACCGGTGGGGCCACCACCGGTGATCACGATGTTGATCAGTCCGTCCTCGATCAACTCCGGCCTGGCGTCGGCCTCCTCGAAGCAGCTGAGCACCTGGGCCCGCACCGCCAGTGCATCCCGCAGCGATTTCAGACCAAAGGCATGCTCGGCCACGCCGGGGATACCGAACGTGTCGCTCACCGCACCGGCGGCGAGCACCAGATGGTCGTAACCCAACGACGAGCCGTCGGCCAGGTCGAGCCGGTGTTCGTCGAGATCGCCCCCGACCACCCGGCCCATGCGCACCGACGCGTTGGCCTGGCGGTGAAAGATGCCCCGCGTGGCGTAGGTGACGTCGTCGCCGCCCAGGCCGGCGGTGGCCACCTGGTACAACAACGGCTGAAAGGTGTGGTGGTTGTGGGCGTCGACGATGGTGACGTCCACCGGGGCGTCGGCAAGCGCACGAGCGGCGGCCAGGCCCCCGAAGCCGGCGCCGACGATCACGACGTGGTGGCGGTGGAGCCCGGGGCGATGCGCCCGGGGCTTGCGAAGCGAGGTAGGGCGGTTCACGCGTTCAACATACGTCTGGCCCGGAACGGCCCACACCATGAGGCCACGGCACGTACGGCCTGCGCCGTTCGGCCCGTTACGGTCGACGCCATGGTCCCCTCAACACCTCCTTCGGCCGTCATCTTCGACCTCGACGGGGTGCTGATCGATTCCGAGCCTGTCTGGGAGGCGGCCGAAGCCGAGGTGTTTGCCTCGGTGGGGGTGCACCTCGACGCCTCCGACACGGCGTCGACCACAGGCCTTCGTGTGGACGAGGTGGTGGCGCACTGGCTGGCCCGACGCCCCTGGGACGTCACTGCGCCTGGAGCGTCAGCGGAGGCGGTCGCAATCACGCTGGTCGACGCGATGGTCGCGCATGCCCATGACGATCCCACCGAGGTGCCCGGCGCGATCGATGCCGTCGACCGACTGGCGAAGTCCGGTCGGCGCATGGCCGTGTGCTCGTCGTCGCCGCAGCGGCTCATTGAGGCGTCGCTGGGTGGCTTGGGGCTCGGCGATCGTTTCGAGCTGGTGCATTCGGCCGAACACGAGCCGGCCGGCAAGCCCCACCCGGCCTGTTACCTGAGCACCGCCTCGATGCTCGGCGTGGCGCCGAGCGACTGCGTGGCCATCGAGGACTCGGTCAACGGCGCCATCGCCGCTGCCGCCGCTGGGCACGTCGTGGTCGCGCTGCCCGTATCGGAGCTCCGCAACGATCCGCGCTTCGACTTTTGTGCCCGGGTGCTCGACGGTCACCACCAGCTGGACGAGCAGCTGATCGGCACCTTGTTGGCTTGACCGTGCGGCGTCAGGTGCTGCGGAACTAGCGCAAGGTGGGGGTCGCTGAAGAACAGCCGATCCTTCAACGCCGGATCTCGATCAACAGCACCCAGGCGGAGAGCACGGAGCCGATGATGATCAGGATCATTCCTGCCGCGATCCAATAGAGGCCCGAAGCATTCGAGGCGATGAGCAGGATGGAGCCGACCGCCAACGGGACGAGTTGCACAGCCGCGACGGCGGATCTGGCCACCAGGGTGGCGACGGGTCGCTTCGATTCGGATGTCATGCGCATGATGGCGATGACGTGCTGGACGGTCGCAACGAGGGTTCCGATCAAGATCTCGATGCCGAGCGTCGGGGCCGGTTGCCCCGGGATCAGACCGACACCGGCCACGACCACGACCAAGATCAACGAACCGATGGCCGCAGCCGCCCGGGCAGGCAACGAATGATCGGCGAGGATCTCTGTGAGGCTGACCGAGATGCCGACCATGACCAGCCCAGCGAGTGCCGCCCCCGCGCCACCGATGGCGACGTAGAAATCGCCCCAACCGGCTGTCAGGGAAGCTTCCATGCCTCAAGCCTACGATCGAGACGGCGGCAGCGGAAGGGTGAGTCCGCCGGTGGAATCGGGCTCGAGCCAGGCTTTGGGGCCACCCGCTGGTCAGGTGAAGCGGGGCTCGTCCCACCACGGGTACCAGTCGGGCAGATCGGAGGGCACCGACTGGGTCCAGGTCGGTGGCCGCTTCTCGAGGAACGACATGATGCCTTCGGCAACGTCGGGGCCTCGGCCCTGGGCGACGACGGCGCGGCTATCGATGCGGTGGGCCTCCATCGGGTGGGAGGCGCCCAGGCCCCGCCACATCATCTGGCGGGTGAGGGTGGCCGATACCGGCGCCGAGCCGGAGATGAATCCCTTGGCCAGCGCCCGGGCATCGGCGATCAATGTTTCGGGTTCGTGCAGCGACCGCAGCAGCCCGCCTTCGAGCGCTGTTTCGGCGGAGATCAGCTGGGCGGTGTAGCACCACTCGAGTGCCGTCGAGATTCCCACAATTCTGGGTAAGAACCACGACGAGGTGGCTTCGGGCACCAGGCCCCGGCTGTTGAACACGAAACCAAACCTGGCGTTGGGCACGGCCAGGCGGATGTCGGCCGGCAGGCACATCGTCACTCCGATGCCCACGGCGTCACCGCTGATGGCCGCGATCACCGGCTTGGTGCAGCGGAACAGGCGCAGCACCACGATGCCGCCGGTGTCGCGTATGGCGTCGGGATCGTCGCCGCGCATGTCGTCGATTCCGCCGTAGAACCGGGCGACCGGATCGTCGGTGGCCGAGTCGTCGGTGCCGAAGACCGAGTCGGCCCTGGCCTCGTAGTCGAATGTTGCGGTGCCGGCCGATAGGTCGGCCCCGGCGCAGAACGCCCTGCCCTCGCCGGTGATGATCAGGGCGCGCACACCGTCGTCGCCGTCAACCAGGTCGAGGGCCGACATGATCTCTGCCGCCATCAGTTGGGTAAACGCGTTCAACCGATCTGGCCGGTGCAAGGTCAGCGTGGCGATCTGGTCGCTCACCTCGTAGCGGATGGTCTCAAATTCGGTCCCCATCGCCGCAGTCTTCCAGAGGCGATCAATCGTGACGTGGGTGCGGGGCAAGCTGCGGTAGGGAGAGAGGGGCCCCCGCTGCCCTCTGAGCTGGCGGAAGCTCAAGTGAGGCTTGGCGGATTGAGCGGGGGCCCCTCTGCACCCTCGACTATCCACCTGTCACGGCCTCTAAACCTCGAGTCCCAGGTTTTTCTGTTCTGGGTGACGCCCCTCGGAGGCGGTGGCGACGTGAGCCAGGCCGGGGGAGACTGGCCGCCCGCCACCGGAGGATGCCCATGACCGACGAGATTCTCGACGTTGACCTGCTCGCATTCGAGTCCGGCGATGCCGCCGCACGGCGAGCGGTAGTCGACGGGGTGATGCGGTCCCTCGAGACCGGCTTCGTGTACACGACTCACGATCTGGGCGAGGACTTCCTCGACGAGGCCTACGGGTACCTCGCTGAGTTCTTCGGCCGGGATGCCGAGGAGAAGGACCGGTTTCGGGCGCCGGGGTCGATGGGCCAGACCGGCTACACGGGGTTGCTGGTCGAGACGGCTGCGGTCTCGGACACGCCCGACTGGAAGGAGATGTTGAACTGGGGCGAGAACATGCCCGAGGGTCATCCGCTGCGGCGGCGCTATCCACACCGCTACGCCGATCAGGTGTTGCCGGAGGCGGCCGTGCCCGGCATCACCGAGGTGCTGATCGCGTTCCATCGGCGCATGGCCGAGCTTCAGCGGCGGTTTCTTCGCATCATCGCCCTGGGGCTCGGTGCGGCGGAGGGGTTCTTCGACGAGCTGGTCCGCGACGGGTCGACGCTCACACGGGCCATCCACTACCCGGCGATGAACCTGGCGCCGGGCGCCGACCATCTGTGGGCAGGCCCTCACGCCGACATCAACCTGATCACGGCGCTGCCCCGCGCCACTTCCAAGGGGTTGCAAGTGCAGGTGGGGGAGCGGTGGGCCGATGCCGCGCCGCCGGACGGCCACGCCATCATCAACACCGGCATCATGTTGGAGCGGCTTTCCAACGGGCGCATCCCGGTCGGCTGGCACCGGGTGGCCGCCGATCCCGCCGACTCGGGCGAGCGTTACTCGGTGGTGCAGTTCTGTCATCCCACGCCGTGGACCATCCTGGCGCCGCTTGAGTCGTGCATCACGCCGGACAACCCGCAGCGCTACTCAGGTATCGAGGCGGGCGACCTGCTCGACCAGGTGTTGTGGCAGATCAACCTGGTTGAGGACGGCCGCCGAGTGGCTGAGGATACGGAAGCAAGCTGTTGTTGAGCCTGACGGTGACCGACGCCGACAGTGTCGGACGGGCCAGGAGGCGGGTGGAGCGCAGGTGATCGTCCCGATCGAGGCCCGGTACTACGGCCCGCGTGAGGGTCGCCTGCGCGATCCCTTCGGGCACCTGTGGATCGTCAGCCAGGGATGCGAGGGTCTCTCCAAGGAAGAAGTCCAGCAACGCATCGACCGGGGCAGCTGATCCGTCAGGGCTGATTGGAGGAGCTACGAGCATCCGTGTAGTTAGATTCGTGATACGTTGACGGTATGGCGCAAGCGATCTCAGTGCGGCTCGACGACGACGCAGAACGGGCGTTGCGGCTGCTTCAGCAGACCGGAAGCTCTCGTTCGGAGGCGATTCGGTCGGCACTGATCGACGCTGCGAATCGTCTGCGCCGTAGCTCGGAACTCGCGGCCGAGTCGGCTGCGCTTGAGGCCGATGAGAAGGATCGACGGGAAATGCTCGCCGTGGCCGAAATGATGGACTCGCTGCGTGCTCCGCGGTGACGTGTACCGGTTCCTGGTCCCGAAAGGAACCGGGCATGAGCAGCGGGGCAATCGCTACGGCGTCCTGGTTCAAGCGAACGAACTTCTGCCTCGGTCGGTCGTGCTCATGGCGCCGACCTCGCTGAGCGCTCGTCCTGCCTCCTACCGTCCCGAGGTCCAAGTACGCGGAGAGCCGACCCGAGTTCTTGTCGAGCAGATGGCGGCCGTCCACGTCGCTCGCCTTGGCGAGTTGGAAGGTCATCTGGGGCCGGAGGAACTCTGGGGTGTGGACGAGGCGATCGCGACCGTCGTTGGACTTCGGGGACGCTCACGGTGACGCTGGCCGGATGAACCGAACGCCAGGGTGGAGGCCGAGCCCGATGCGTCCGTAGCGATGCGTGGCGGATCGGTTTGTTGCGGAGAGCATCTCCCGGTATCATGTACAACACGCCGCGGGGTGGAGCAGTCTGGTAGCTCGTCGGGCTCATAACCCGAAGGTCGCAGGTTCAAATCCTGCCCCCGCCACCATCGTGAAGTAGTGCAACAGCAGGCCTCAGGGCCTGCTGTTGTGGTTTTCGGAAGGCCCGATTCGGACGCTGTCTGCCAGATTGTCTGCCAGATTCCCGAAATCGTGTCGCTGGACGGCTGCCTGAAAACCCGACGAGTGGCACAGAGCGTCGAGTAGACGCCTGCCGAGACAACTTCGACGGCGCCGAAGCGTTCTATCGGCCGTCGGCTCGGCTACATCGGTCGGCCGCTCGTCAACTGACCCGCAGCGGCCCGAAAGGCGGAGCGGCGACGCGCACCATTGCGGATGAGCACCAGATATCGACAGAGTCCAAAATCAGAACTACGCTGAGAAGTATGTCCATGGAGCAGGCCACCGACCCAGCGGAACTGCTCCGTCGGCACGGTGTCCAGGTGACGGCTCAGCGCCTGGCTGTCCTGCGGGCGGTTTCCGCCCGGCCGCACGGTACGGCGGACGAGATCGAAGAGGTCGTCCGGGTCGACATCGGTGCGATCTCGCGTCAGGCGGTGTACGACGCGCTGGCGATGCTCACCGACAAGGGGCTGATTCGGCGGATCCAGCCGGCGCGTTCGCCCGCCTGCTACGAGACCCGGGTCGACGACAACCACCACCACCTCGTCTGTCGCGTCTGTGGCTGCACGGTCGATGTCGACTGCGCGGTCGGCACGCGCCCATGCCTTCAGGCCAGCGACGACCACGGGTTCACCATTGACGAGGCCGAGGTCATCTACTGGGGCGTGTGCCCCGAATGTCGGGCGACCGGCGTCGACGCGACCTGAGCCCGACCACCCACCCGACACGATCGCACCCATCCCGAGTACTCAAGGAGCACCAAATGAACGACGACACCGGCGCCACCGCCACCACCGACGAGGCGGTAGCGCCCTCTGCCCAGTGTCCCGTGTTGGGCCACTCGCATAGCGCGATGGGTTCGATGGCGAACCAGCATTGGTGGCCGGAGCAGCTGAACCTGCGGCCGCTGGGGAAGAACTCGCCGTCGATCGATCCGATGGGCGCCGACTTCGACTACGCGACTGAGTTCTCCCGCTTGGACCTGGGCGCCGTGAAGGCCGACCTGGCTGCGTTGATGACGGACTCACAGGAGTGGTGGCCCGCCGACTACGGCCACTACGGGCCGCTGTTCATCCGCATGGCGTGGCACAGCTCCGGCACCTACCGCATCCACGACGGTCGCGGCGGAGCGGGCACCGGCACGCAGCGTTTCGCCCCGCTGAACAGCTGGCCCGACAATGCGAACCTGGACAAGGCCCGTCGGCTGCTGTGGCCGGTGAAGCAGACCTACGGCCGGGCGCTGTCGTGGGCCGACCTAATGATCCTGGCCGGCAACGTCGCACTCGAGACGATGGGTTTCGAGACCTTCGGTTTCGGCGGCGGACGCGCGGATGTGTGGGAACCCGAGGAGGACCTCTACTGGGGCCCCGAGGACACCTGGCTGGCCGACGAGCGTTACGAGGGCGACCGCGAGCTGGCCGATCCGCTCGGTGCGGTGCAGATGGGGCTCATCTACGTGAACCCCGAGGGCCCAAACGGCGAGCCCAGCGCGCTGGGTTCGGCGCGTGACATCCGCGAGACGTTTGCCCGCATGGCGATGGACGACGAGGAGACCGTCGCGCTCATCGCCGGTGGACACACCTTCGGTAAGACCCACGGGGCCGCCGACGCCGACAAGTACCTGGGTCGCGAGCCCGAGGGTGCCGAGATCGAAGACCAGGGGCTCGGCTGGCGCAACACCTTCGTCGCCGGTACCGGCGACGACACGATCACCAGTGGGCTTGAGGGCGCATGGACCCACACGCCGGTGACGTGGGACAACACCTATTTCGAGATCCTCTTCGCCTACGACTGGGACCTGGTCAAGAGTCCGGCCGGCGCGTGGCAGTGGATCCCCACCGACCCCGACGCGGCCACCACGGTGCCCGACGCGCACGACCCCTCGAAGCGTCACGCGCCGATCATGTTGACCAGCGACCTCGCGCTGCGCATGGACCCGGCGTACGCGAAGATCTCCCGCCGGTTCCTCGAGCACCCCGACGAGTTCGCCGACGCCTTCGCCCGCGCCTGGTACAAGCTCACCCATCGCGACATGGGGCCCGTGTCGCGCTACCTGGGCCCCGAGGTGCCCGGCGAGGAGTTGATCTGGCAGGACCCGGTGCCGACGGTCGACCACGACCTGGTCGACGCGCCGGCCATCGCCACGCTGAAGGACACGATCCTCGCGTCCGACCTGACCGTCTCGCAGTTGGTGTCGACCGCCTGGGCATCGGCGTCGACCTACCGCGACAGCGACAAGCGCGGCGGCGCCAACGGCGCTCGTATCCGTCTGGCACCGCAGAAGGACTGGGACGCGAATGACCCGGCACAGCTGGCGTCGGTGCTCACCACGCTCGAGCGCATCCAGTCCGACTTCAACGCCGCGCAGACCGGCTCGATGCAGGTCTCGCTGGCCGATCTGATCGTCCTCGGAGGCTGCGCAGCGGTCGAGCATGCCGCTGCTGGCGCCGGCCAGAACGTGACCGTGCCGTTCTCACCCGGGCGCACCGACGCAACGGCGGAACAGACCGACGTCGTTGCGCTCGCCGTCCTGGAGCCGATCGCCGACGGTTTCCGCAACTACTCCCGTGCCGGCGACAAGCGCCGGCCGGAGGAGCTGTTGATCGACCGGGCAAGCCAGCTGACGTTGACCGCGCCCGAGACCACCGTGCTCATCGGCGGGCTGCGCGCACTCGGGGTGAGCGCTGGCGGCGCTGGTCACGGGGTGCTCACCGAGCGACCCGGCACCCTCACCAACGACTACTTCGTGCACCTGCTTGACATGGGCACCGATTGGGCGGTGTCGGGTGCCGAGCACGTCTATGAGGGCCGTGACCGCGCCAGCGGCGAGCCCCGCTGGACCGGTACCGCTGTCGACCTCGTGTTCGGATCGAACTCCCAGCTCCGAGCCATCGCCGAGGTCTACGCCGCTGGCGACGCGAAAGAGAAGTTCGTCGAGGACTTCGCTGCTGCGTGGGACAAGGTCATGAACCTCGACCGGTTCGATCTGCACTGAACCCGACCGACCCGTAGCGGCAACAATCGATCACTCGACCGGATGGTCTGTGAACACCACGCTGATGGCGCCGGTGTCCGACGGCCAGTTCGGGACGTTCAGGGTCTGGGGGCGCGACCGGTCGCCCCGAGCGATGCTGGTGACCGAGATGGTGCCGGTCCCTTCCGGGGAGGCCGGCATGAAGAGGTCGACCCCTTGCTGGAACGGCTGCTCCGAGAAGTAGGGGAGTGGGCCGAGCGTGGTTTCACCCGGGGTGGCCGCATCGTCGTGGATGTGCAGACCGATCGCATCGTCGGAGTCGAACCCGGCGATCACGTCGGTCGGGTCACTGCCATCGACACTGATCTCCAGCACGTCGGTCTGGTCGCCCGGCAGGTCGCCGTCGTCGGATCCGTACCACTCGCGCATTCGGATGGCGATGATCGAGGAGTGGTCGGCGTCAGCGTTGGTGTTGACGCGGGTGGAACCGTCGGGAGCCGACGACAGCAGGCGAACCAGTTTGCTGCTGCGCTCAGAGGGCTGCAGGTACACGTGGTGCACGACCTCAGATCCAGGCTGGGACAGCGCGTACTCGTAGTGCGCCCCGGCGGTGGTGTCCACCGGTCCGAACGCTCCGTCGTCGCTCAACTCGAACGATGCGTGCGGTTCGGTGCCGACGCGGGCCCCGGTGTCGGCGTCGATCTCCCAGATGTCCAGGGTCGCGCCGGCGCGTCCGGTATTGGCGGGGAAGTTCACCGCCCGGCCCTCGAGCACGACCGGCTCGGACTGCGGTTCGAGATCCGTGACTGCCGGTGGTTCGCCGACGAGGAACTCGTACTGCATCGCGAACGACTCGGGCGACGTGGCGGTCTCCACGTGCGCCTGACCGGGGAGGGCGTCCTGGTTGGGGGTGATGCAAGGAACGACGTCGACGCAGCTGCCACCGTCGATGGCCACGTACTTCGCGACCTTCGCGGCACGTGTCGGATCACCGAGGTAGGCGCTCGACACGATCGTGCCTCTCGAGTGGCCGACCAGGTACACCTGTTCCGCACCGGTGGCCGCAAGGGTCTCATCGATGAGTTGGTCGACGCCGTCTGCGTAGGCCCCGATGTCCATGCCGGCACCGTCGTGGTCGTAGGCCACGATCCGCTCCGACGGGTAGCCGTTTGCGGCGAACCGCATGGCCTGTGTCTCGTATTGCTGTGCCGAACCGGCGAACCCGTGCACGAACACAATGGGCAGGGACACATCCTCGGGCAGCTGCGGAACCGTCGAGGATGTGGTCTCAGTCGACACCGCTGGGTCGGCGACGGCCCCGTCCTCGGCAGAGGAGGAACACGCTGCACCGAGGGCGGCCACTAGACCGAGGACGATCGTGAGGACGGTTGTGCCAACCCTGCGCTGCCGGGCCGGGACTCCGTCATCGGAACGGTACATACGGCAACGGTACCGGGTGTGGCGATGGCAACCACCCACCGTCGGGCGTCGGTGATCACGCCGGATCCTGCTCGCTCAGTCGAGTTCCTGGTGGCCGCCGCCGGACACGGTGATGATCTGCCCACTGATCCAGGCCGCGGCCGGAGAACACAGGAAGAGCGCTGCGTTGGCGATGTCGGTGGGCAGGCCCAGGCGTTTGATCGGGGTGTGGGTGAGCATCTGCGCTTCGACCTCGTCGTTGAGCACGCTCTCCAACGCCTCGGTGCGGGTCGCACCCGGCGCCACACCGTTGACGCGGATGTTGCGCGGGCCGAGATCGAATGCGATGTTGCGGATCAGGTG
Source organism: Candidatus Neomicrothrix sp. (assembly GCF_035329545.1). Lineage (NCBI taxonomy): Bacteria > Bacillati > Actinomycetota > Acidimicrobiia > Acidimicrobiales > Microthrixaceae > Candidatus Neomicrothrix > Candidatus Neomicrothrix sp. The sequence continues at coordinate 31,219 of NZ_DAOLGP010000005.1, read as the reverse complement.
GTTGGCTGCCGCTTTGGACGACCCGTAGGAAGCCATCCGCTGGTTGGTGTTCTCCGCGGCCATCGACGTGATGGCGAGGATGGCTCCGCCGCCGGCGTCCTCCATCAGCGGTGCTGCAAGTTGGGCCAGGTGGAACAGCGAGAACACGTTGAGTTCGTAGGCCCGCCGAAAGTCCGCCATGTCCATGTCGAACGGCTTGGGTCCGCCACCGCCCGCATTGCTCACCAGCGTGGTCAACGAGCCGAAGCGCTCGTTGGCGGTGTCGACGAGGCGTGCCAGATCGTCGGGCTCGGTCACGTCGCAGGCGACAGCAACGGCCCTGCCACCCGACCGCTGGATCTCGTTGGCCGCCTCGTCGGCGTCGTCCGGACGCAGGTCGCTGACGACGACCGCAGCACCCGCTCCTGCGAACGTCCGAGCGATCGCCCGTCCGATCCCGGCGCCTCCGCCCGTGACGATCGCAACCTGTCCTTCGAGACGGAAATGATCTGGGTCGTACATGGCGGATCCTTTCGTGGCGGACACGGTGACCTGTGCGTCTGCCAGGTTCGTTAGCCCAGTTGTGACGACACCACAGGGTGTCGTGGCTTGACGCCTTGATCGAGGGCCAATACAAAGCCGACCCTACAATTCCAGAAACGTCAGCGTCTCTGAGCGAGGGAGTTTGTGGGCCGCCGCCGGCTTGAGCTCGCTGGCCGCGAGCCAGGGAGGGAACCCCCCGGTCATGGTGATGTGGGCCCCTGTTGGGTGCGATCGTGAACGAGTACGGTGACCTCGGGGGAGGTGCGACATGAACGTTGCTGTACTGGGTGCCGGAGCGTGGGGAACGACCGTGGCGTCATTGCTGGCGGTGGGTAATGACACCACGGTCTGGTCTCACGAAGCCGAAGTGGTGGACGAGATCACGCTTCACCAGCGCAACCCGATGTATCTCCCGGATATCGAACTGTGTCCGTCGTTGCGGGCGACCGCCGAACTACAGACCGCGTTGCAGGCTGCCGACATGGTTGTGTTCGCCGTGCCGTCGCGCTACTTCCGTGCTGTTGTCGAACAGGCACGCCCCGATGTGCCGACCGATGCCGACCTGGTCTCCGTGACCAAAGGCATCGAACTCGAGACGGGGTTCCGCATGAGCGAAGTCCTCATCGATGTGTTGGACCACGACCCCGACCGGGTGTGCGTGTTGTCGGGTCCGAACCTCGCCAAGGAGGTCGCTCTCGGCCAGCCGTCGGCAACGGTGCTCGCTTGCAGCGACGCTGCGCGGGCGGAACGGTTGCGGCAGGCGTTCACGACCGATTCGTTCCGAGCATTCAGCAACAGTGATGTGATCGGCTGTGAGGTCGCCGGCGCGGTCAAGAACGTGATCGCCATTGCAGCAGGGATCGGGGACGGGCTCGGCTACGGCTGGAACACCAAGGCGGCGTTGATCACCCGTGGCTTGGCCGAGATCGCGCGCCTGGGTGTCGCGATGGGAGCCCAGCCGATCACGTTCCTGGGACTCGCCGGCAACGGCGACCTGACCGCAACTTGTAGCAGCCCGCAGAGCCGCAATCAGCACCTCGGTGAGGAACTCGGGAGGGGCCGTTCTCTGAGCGACATCACCGCCGGCATGGTGACGGTCGCCGAAGGTGTCAGCAGCACTCCAGCCATCGCCGCCCTCGCGCAACGCCTCGGGGTGCCCATGCCGATCACGCGGAAGGTCGAAGCTGTCCTGAACGGCTCGCTCTCGGCAAGAGCGGCGGTCGACCAAGTCATGCAGTTCGAGCCGGGCGCCGAGTTGGAGGACATCCACTGATCGTCGGTGCCAACGCGTTGAGGAGACCGATTCGATGACGGGACCGTGCCTGGACCGGTTCAGCCTCCGAAGGTGGCGCTGAGGTCCTGTCCCGCCACCGATCCACCGTCGGCGACGAACTCGGCGCCGGTGCAGTACGACGACTCGTCCGATGCCAGGAACAGCGCCAGCCGAGCGATCTCGATCGGGCGGCCCATCCGACGGATGGGTTGGGTCGCGCCCTGTGCATCGGATGCGGCCAGGGTGGGGTTCGGTTCGGCCTCGCCGGGTTCGGGTGGTTCCACCATCGCCGACACGTCGGTCACGCCGACCATCGGAGTGGTGACCCCGCCGGGGTGCAGCGAGTTGACCCGCACCCCGCTCGGTCCGAACTCGATGGCGGCGGATCGGCTGAACCCGCGCAGCCCCCATTTGGATGCGACGTACGAGCTGATCATCGACATGCCGAGCAGCCCGCCGGTGGAGGAGACGTTGACGATCGAACCGCGACCGGCGTCAGCCATGGCCGCTCCGACGACCTTGACGCCCAGGATCGGGCCGAGCAGGTTGACGTCGAGCACGTGGCGCAACTGCTCGACATCGAGGTCGCGGATCGGTGACGGCACGAGAACGCCAGCGTTGTTCACCAGTACGTCGGGGCATCCGAACTCGTCGGTGGTGACCGCCAACAGGTCGCCCCAGCCCGCCTCGTCGGTCACGTCGAGTGGCACAAAGCGGGCGGCGTCGCCGATGTCGGCCGCGACTGCTGCGCCCTCCTCGGCGAGCACGTCGGCGAGCACCACCCGAGCACCCTCGGCTGCGAACAGCCGTGCCTCGGCCTCGCCCATGCCGCGGGCCGCACCGGTGATGATGGCCACCTTGCCGTCAAGTCGTCCCATCGGACCTCCTCTTCGTTCGCTTGCCCGACGATAGCCCTCGGCAAAAGCTCGGGCCGCCGCAGTCTCGGGGCGACCATCGGGGTGCCGCCGGCGAGGGCGGCATCTACTGTGTTTTGGTGCCAGCACCACTTCAACACGTCGATGTTGTGGTGGTTGGGGCGGGCACTGCTGGCGCCAATGTTGCCGGCCAGTTCGCTTCACGAGGCCGGTCGGTGCGGTTGGTCGACCGACGGCCAGGCAACCTTGGCGGGGCGCAGTGGCACAACGCCGTGCTGCCCTGGCAGTTCGAAGCCGCCCAAGTCGAGCCGCCGGTCCGGCCCGAGGGGTTGGGGCCCCAGCGGTCAGCGGCTCACTTTTTCGGGCCCGATCATCGTGACGCGTTTACGGTCAACGACTCCCCCGTGGTGAGAGCGGACATGGTGGCGCTGGGAAGCCGGCTGCGTGAGCGGGCCTGCAACGCCGGCGTCGAACTGCTCGACGAGTCGGAGATCACCTCCGTTGACGTTGACCGCGACGGGCGGATGCGGGCCATCGAGATCGATCGGGACCGAGCTCGCGGCGGCGGTGCGCTGCGCCTTGAGGCCGACCTGTTCGTGGACGCGTCGGGACGACAGGGCGTGTTGCGGGAGTCCTCTCCGACGTTGCGGCCGTGGTGCCCGGAGGTGAGCGCCGAGGAGTTGTGTTCGGCAGGTGATCACGATGTGCGCATCGATGATGCCGATGGCGCCGGCCGGTTTCTCGATCGCCACGGCGCCCAGCCGGGTGAGACCGTGACGGTCCTCGGTCCGGATGGTGGATGGTCGACCCACGCCGTCACGGTCTCGGCGGACCTGGTCACCGCCACCGTGTTGGTGGGTTGCGTCGCCTCCGGCCCTAGCCGCACCGCCCCCCACCAGATGGCTCAAGTCCGGACCGACCTGCCGTGGCTGGGCGACGTGATTTCCGGGGGCTTCGGGGTGATCCCGTTACGCCGTCCCTTCGCCCGCTTCACGTCTGGTGGGCTCGCTCTGGTGGGCGACGCAGCCTGTCAGGTCTTCCCCGCACATGGTTCCGGCATCGGCCTGGGCCTGATCGCCGGCACCCTGCTGGCTGAGACGGTCGCTGACGCTGACGACTGCGGCGACGAATCGACCCTGTGGAGCTATCAGTACCGCTACCAGCAGCGTTACGGCGGCACGCTTGCGGCGTTCGATGCGTTCCGTCGCATGACCACGGTGCTGGGCACCGATGGCGTGGCCCGGATGGTTCACGCCGGTCTGCTCAACGAGGAGCTGACCCGAAGCGGGCTGGATCAGCGATGGCAGGTCCCTGGCCTTGCAGATGCGTTGAGAAGTGCCCGGCGTATGACCCGGGTGCCGTCGGTCGCTGCGATCATGGTGCCGCGGTTGGCTCGGGCCGCTGCGCTTCACAAGATCGGACTCAAGTATCCCGATCGGGTCGACCTGGCCGCATTGGCGCGATGGGACGGCCGGGTGCGCCGATTGCTCGGCGCTCTCCCCACGTCGTAGCCCTGGCACCGGTTGTCACTGTCTGCCAGAGCGGTGGCGCAGGCAAGCGTGATTCGCCAGCCCAAGGTCACGAAGTGGCTATGGGCCAACAGCGGGGGTCACGTCCGTCCGGCTGACGAGACGGTCCTGCGTGAGATCATTGATTAGCGCCTCAAAGATGCCCTCAGGGGCGGGGCCAAAGATCCCTTCGAGATGCTCGCTCACCTCGGCAACGGTGCGTGGAACGGTGAGGTACGCGAGCACTTCGGTCGGCACCGCCGTCAGCCGCAGACAGCGGTCGTGCGTGAGGGCCAGGCACTCGTCATCGGCGAACAGCAGGTCGAGGATGTCTCCGCGCTCAAGCATCAGCTGTCCTCCACCATGGCACCCACCCGGTCGGCGATCTGCTCGGCCTCCGCATATTCCACGAGCCAGAATCCGTCGAGAGCCCGGTGCAGATCTTCGAGCAGGTGCAGCGGACGATCGAGTCTTGAGAGCGAAGAGGTCTCTGGCGAGAGCGTTGTGATGGCGTCGAAGAGGTCGAGACGAGACCAGATCGGCGAGGTGACGGCCGGATCGCGCCGAAGAATGAGCAGTGCGGAGAGTTGGGGCGCGGGGTGAACGGCGAGCAACCCGAGGCTGTCCGGGCCGTGTTCGCTCTTGGGCCAGTCGGCATCGGAGTCCCGCACGGACAGGGGCTTCGGATACGGATGCACCCGCCATGTGCCGGGCTCCACCCCGACGGTCTCGTCGGTCACGTAGCCGAACGTTCTCCCGAGTCTGCGTGTCAGGGTGGTCTTCCCCGTGCCCCCGGGAGCGGCATAAGCGACCGTGGCGCCCGTGGCCGTGTTGCACACCGCCCCGGCGTGGAGCATGAGCAGCTCACCGGCCCGACGGCCGATCAGGTCCCGGGTGATCACCTGAGTCAGGCTGGTCATCAAAGGTTCTGGACCGATAACCCGTCCCGGCCTCTCGACGCTTTTCACTGCGTTCGGACCAGCGCCGAGACAACGACTCCAAGCCGTTCGGAAGACTGCCGGGTCGATTTCCTCACCGAGATCGACGACCGCCGATGTCCCGAGGCCTGACACTTCGACCAACCCGGTCACACTCTTCCTCTCTGGTATCCGATCACGAGTGGCGCCGTGTGGGGCAGTGACGAATGACGCACTTCAAACAGCTTTGATTGGCGTGGCCGGTCGGGGTCCACGGCAGAGGAGCGGGCTAGGCCGGCTTGGCTCTACCAGAACTCTTCGAAGTGGATGTTGCCCGGATCCTTGCGCTTGTCGAGCTTGAACCCGCGCTCGACGAGGATCTCGGATACGCCGGTCTTGCTGGGGAACACCGGTTCGTCACCGGTCTCGTCGGGCAGCCCGATCATGTCGGGGTTGCCGCAGACAAAGACGTGTGTGTTGGCCGGGTCCAGTTCAAACCCCAGCTTGTCCGGGGTGAAGTCGGTGCGAATCACGTCCTGGATGTAGCGCTTCTCCACGTCGGGCTCCCGGGTGGGGATCGGCAGGTAGGTGAAGTTGTTGAAGCGCTTCTCGAGCGCACGCATCTTGTCCACGTAGACCAGGTCCGACCAGTGCCGTGCGGTCACCACCGACACGATCGGTCCGGAGTGGCCCGTTCGCAACAGTTCGACGATCATCGCCATCTGAGGAGCCTCGCCGGTGCCGGTCGACAGGAATACCAGCGGTGCGGTCGGGTCATCGACTGCGCTGGCGTCGTAGCGCCCGGCCATCTTGCGGCCCATGAACAGGCGGTCGCCCACGTTCTTCATCGCCAGCCTCGGTGTCAGGCCGGGCACGAAGTCGCCTTCGGGGCTCACGAGCACCGCGTAGATCTCGATGTCCTCCAGGTTCTCGCAGCGGGCAAGGTCGGCCACGCCATGATCGGTGTGGTAATCGTCGCTGGTGAAAATGGGGCTGGAGACCGAATAGGAACGACGGGCCAGCTTGGACCACTGGGTGTCGATGTCGGCCTCGATGGCATCGTCGATCCGGGGTTCCCAGTAGCCGAGGCCCAGCGACGTGTACTGCCCGGGGATGAACGAGACCGGCCCATCGTCCGGTTTCACGCCGAAGATCCACACCTCGTGGGTGAGCCGGTCGAAGTAGCTGATCGTCGCGTTGTAGTAGGAGTCGGCCAACTGCTGGTTGAGGTCCGGAATGGTGTTCCGTGCCTGTTCGAAGGTGACGGAGGTATCAATCGACGCTGGTAGTGCCATCTACCGATTCTGGCAGGGCGTGGCGAAACGTTCGAAATGGCTCACCATCCGGCCGGCATTTCCGGTGGCCGAGACCCCGTGGCTGTGTCCCATCGTCAGGTCGTGTTGGAGCCACCGTTGATCTGGATGGTCTGACCCGTCATCCATGCAGCTTCGTTTGACGCGAGATAGACGCAGGCGTGGCCCACATCGTCGGGTTCGCCCGTCCTCCCGACCGGGATCCGTCGGGCCAGGAAAGCGGTGATCTCCGGGTCGGGGTTGCCCATCAGACCGATGGCGAGCGTGTTGGCGGTGACCCCCTTCGACGCGCTCTCCACCGCCAGGTGGCGCATGAAGCTGATCGCCCCACCCTTTCCCGCGGCATAGGTCGACACCCCGAAATCGAGTCCTGTGACAGCGGCGCCGGAGGAGATGGTGATGATCCGGCCCCACCCGCGATCCTCCATCCCGTTGATCACGGCCCGGCAACAGTGCAGGACGCCGAAGAGGTTCACGTCGATCGGACCCCGCCACGACGCTGGGTCCGTGTCTCGAAACGACATGGGAACCAGTTCCTCGGCCCCACCGCTGCCGGCATTGTTGACCAGGATGTCGACCGGGCCCAGTGCCAGCTCGGCTTGGGCCACGCCTCGAGTCACCTGCTCGTGATCGGTCACGTCGAAGCCCACCGCCACCGCCCGCCCCCCGTCGGCAGTGATCCGCTCGACCGTGTGGGTCGCCCGGTCGGGGCGCAGGTCGTTCACGGCGATCGCAGCACCTTGGCCGGCCAGAAGTCGGGCGATGCCCGCCCCCACGTTCTGGCCGGCGCCGGTCACCAGGGCCACCCGGCCGTCGAGGTTGAACACTCTCGCTCCCTTCACACCTGGCCAGTCCAGCGACCGCTTCTGGTCGCAGATGCGGTTCGGGGTCCCCAGGTCCGTCAGGTGATCGTATCTTGGCCGAACCGTCGGACAGCGGGGGCGGGGACGGTGGTGGTGCATGCCCCACATGGTCATCGTCCCGGCGATTCTCGGTGCGAAGATTGTGCCGGGTTACACCGCCTACCGGGAACACCATGTCCAGGCAGGGGAGACACTCCGGGGAATCGCCGCTGCCGAGTGCGGGAACGGGAACCTCTTTACCGCTTGTTCGCAGCCAATCCCCACACCATCACCAACCCCAATCAGATCGCTGTGGGCCAGGTCATTCGCGTACCCCAAGCCTGAGTGGCACGTCTCCCCACCCGAGAAGGCCAGAGCGACGCTCGTCCAGATCAGCCGCAGACCCTCGTCAGGCGAAGTCGGACAGCTTCGGGAAGCTGCGGGCCTCCTCAACCTGAAGAGCGAGTTCCAACAAGAGCCGTTCCTGTCCGACCCTGGCGGCCAAATGGACTCCCACTGGCAGCATGAGGTCGAGGTCGAGCGCAACGGGGAGGCTGATGCCCGGTGCTCCGACAACGTTGTGGAGCGGCGTATAGGCGGCCCATCGCATCAGGCGGTCCATGTGAGTTTGGTAGTCGAGATCTTTGCCGAGGTAGGCCAGGGTTGGTGCGGGGTCGGACACGGTTGGCGAGAGCACCACGTCGCACGCCCCAAATTGCCGGTGGTAGAGCTCGGGCGCTGCCTTGAGCCGCCGAATCGCTCCCGGGATGCGATGAACATTTCGACGGGCGTGGTTGGCGAGTCCCCGAGTGAATGACGTCAGCTTCGTCGAGTCGAAGGCGGGATTGATGAGCTTCTTACCGCCCACGGCGAGGGCGCCGGCAAGGAACGCCCAATACAGCACGAAGTCATCACCGAACGCCTGGGTGGTCGCCTCGCTCGCCTCGTCGATCACGGTCACGTGGTGACCGAGTTGTTCCAGCAGCGAGGCAGTGTCGGCGACAGCGTCCACAACCGACGACGCTGGGGTTCGGTTCACCGGACTGGTCGACAACACCCCGATGCGCAGCGGCCGGTCGAGCGGTCGATCGACCAGGCCCACGGGCGGTAACGCAGGCTGGGGGAAGTACCGTTCAGCGGCTGCCAGGAACGCGCACTGATCGCCAACGCTGCGAGAGAGCACACCGTAGGCCGAGATCTTCACGGGCAACCGGGCGACATCGTTCTCATGGGGGAGTCGGCCTCGGCTGGGCTTGAGGCCGACCAAACCACATGCGGCGGCAGGAATGCGGATCGAACCACCACCGTCGCCTCCGTGTGCCATGGGCACCACTCCGGCTGCGACCAGGGCAGCAGCCCCGCTCGAGGATCCGCCGGCGATGTGGTCACGATTCCACGGATTGCGAGTCGGTGGTCCGTGATGAAAGTCCGAAGACGACGTCAATCCGAACTCCGGCAGGGTGGTGGTGCCAAGGCTGATCGTCCCCACCGATTCGAACACTTTGGTGATCGGCGACGATGAGACGGACGGCCCGGCACCATCGAGCGCTTGCGAACCGAGACCGAGAGGGAGCCCGGCCACTGCTGTCTGGTCCTTCATAGCGGTGGGCAGGCCGGCGAATCGCCCTGTGACCTGCCCGCTCGCCCGCTGGCGCGCTCGATCGAAATCGGTCGTGGCAAAGGCCGCAATCAGCGGCTCCGCCCGTTCGGCCCGCTCGATGGCGGCATCGACCGCTTCGGCAGCGGAGATTTCGCCCGATGAGATCCGGTCGGCAACTCCAACGGCGTCGTCATCGCCGAGGGCATCATCCGCGCCCATCCAGACACGGCTGATGTTGGGCTGGTCAGCGGGGGTTTCAGGCATGGTTTCCTCGATGGTCCGGCAGCAGTCGGTCTATCGTCCCACGGCCGCATCATCAGCCCGTTGCCAACGTCTACCTTCTCGGGATGGACGCCCTGAACTCTTTGCTCACCCGGCGGCGTAGGGCGGTTTGGTCGTGAGCGGCGGTGTGCAGCACGGCGCCGTGGCGCCGAGCGAGCCGATCACGGCATCGCGGGTCACCGAGCTGCTGCAAGGTGCCGGCCACGACGTGGTCGTCGAGACGATCACGATCGAGGCGGTCGGCACCGGACAGATGGGCGCGAGCTACCGGATCGGGCTTGGCATTGCTGGGGACCGGGGTGAGCTGCCCGGCACCCTCGTGGCCAAGATCGCCGCCGGACCGACCGACAAGCGGGAGATGGCGGCCGGCAGCTATCGGACCGAGGTGGACTTCTACCGGAACATCGCATCGACGGTTGCGGTGCGGGTGCCTCGGTGCTGGGCGTCGTGGACCAACGACGACTGCACCGACTTCGTCCTGCTGCTCGAGGACCTGGCGCCGCGCCGGCAAGGCGATCAGATCCTGGGCTGCAGCGCCGAACAGGCCAGAGCGGCTGCGGTGAACGTTGCCGGGCTGCACGGACCCCGCTGGTGCGACCCGACCCTGGTCGGACCAGGCGGGCTGAACGTCTTGGATCCGGACGGCGCGGCGATGCTCGGCGAGGTGATGACGCCGATGAACGAGATGTTCTTCGACTACTTCGGTGACCGGCTGGCTGTCGAGCATCGGGCTGTGTTCGAGCGGGTCCCGGCGGTGGCGGGCGCCTGGCTGCTGGGTCGTCCGGAACGGCATGGGCCGGTTCATGGCGACTACCGGCTCGACAACCTGATGTTCGCCCCGGACGGCAGCGACGTGGCCGCGGTCGACTGGCAGACGATCAGTTTTGGCCTTCCCGCCCGGGATCTGGCGTTTCTGTGCTCGACCGGCCTCGAACCGGAGTTGCGGCGCAGTTGCGAAGAGTCGGTGCTGGCGGCCTACCACGAGGCGCTGCTGACCTACGGGGTTGAGGGCTACTCGCTGGAGGAGTGTCGTGATGACTACGCCTACGCCATGCTTCAAGGCCTGTTGATCGTGGTGTTCGGCTGGGCGGTGGCCGACAAGACCCCCCGGGGCGATGCGATGTTCCTCGCCATGGCCGAGCGGACGTGCGCGGCCATCGACGACCACGATCCGTTTGCACGCCTCTGACGCTGCGAAGCCATCACAGCCAACCGTCTGCGTGACGCTCGCGGCGGTTGCAGAGCAACAGCCGTTGTTACCAACAAGGGTGGTTACATGAACCTGCGCTACGACCCGCTGGACCCCGAGTTCCTCGAAAACCCGTACCCCACGTGCGCCAAGCTGCGCGATGACGATCCCGTCCACTACCACCGGGCGACCGTCAAGGTTCCGGGCTTCTGGGCCTTGTCCCGAGTCGCTGACATCTGGGACGCGGTGCGATCACAGAAGCACTTCTCGTCGGCTCAGGGCTTGACCTTCTACCCCGACGAGATCAGCCAGCTTGGGCTCCCGCCCAACCCGGTGATGCTCGATTCACCCGTCCACACCCAGCTGCGGGCGCTGATCGGGCGCGGCTTCACTGCCAGACGGGTCGCCGAGCTCGAGGGCATCATCTGCAGCTTTGTGCGCCGCCGGCTCGTTCACCTGGGCGAACGTGCGGCCGACGACGAGCCGGTGGATCTGCACCAGGAGTTCGCCAGCACGATCCCGACTTACGTCCTGGCCGAGCTCTTCGGTGTCGCCGAGGAGGACCGCCTGCGCTTCGGGCCGTGGGTGCAGGCGCTCACAGCGATCCAGAACGACGGCCTTCGGATCGGCCAGATCGACGGCAAGGGCGCGGTGGCCGAGATGCTCGGGTACTTCAGTGAGCAGATCGAGGCGCGCCGAAGCCAACCGGCCGACGACCTGATCGGGGCCTTGGTCGCCGCCGAGATCGACGGGGAGCGCCTCAGCGACTGGGACATTCTCGGCTTCTGCTTTGTGGTGGTCGCTGGTGGCAGCGACACGACCGCGTCGTTGATCTCCCACGGCGTTGCGCTGCTGAGCAAACGGCCCGACCAGCGGGCGGTGCTGGTGGACGACCCGGCCGTGATCGCCGGTGCGATCATCGAGTTCCTCCGCCTCGAGTCCTCCGTGCAGGGGTTGTGCCGAACAACTATTCAGGACGTCACCATCCACGACACCACGATCCCCGCTGGGGAGAAGGTGATGATGCTCTACGGCTCGGACAACCGCGACCAGCGGGAGTTCGGCGATGATGCCGACCGGCTCGATGTGCGCCGAGCGATCCCCCGCCACCTGGCCTTCAGCAGCGGCCCGCACTTCTGCATCGGCAGCCATCTGGCCCGGCTCCAGGCTCGGGTTGCCTGTGAGGAACTGCTGGCGCTGCATCCGGAGGTAACCGTCGACATCGACGCGGGTCAACGTCACCGCTCACCGTTCGTGCGCGCCTTCGTGAGCCTTCCCGCCGACGGGTTGTCTGCGCCTTCCGTCTGATCAGGACGCTGTGGCGACAGGATTGGCGAACTGCTCGGCGAACAGGCAGCGGTCGCGGCAGCGGAGATCGTCCGGATCGTAAAACTTGTGTACCCAGAGGTCGGTGGTGCCTAGGTGCCAGCCGATCCTGGCGGCGGCTTCGACCGGCCTGGCCGTGTTGATCTTTTGGGAGGATCCGTGCGTGCTGAAGCCATCGAGGAAGTTGAAGTGGTCGACGAGTTCGATCGCCTCGATCGCAAATGCGGTGGCCACGTCGGGGTCGTTGATTTCGATGAGGTTGTCCCCGTTGACCTGTTCTCCGCGCAGCGCCAGGTTGGACGATCCGCAGTACACGACCGGCGCCTCACCGTTGAAGCCACACACCACGAACTTGTGGTGGATCTGGTGGCCGGCCACGCGTGGAACCTGGCTGAAGGGAGGGGGTAGCCGAACCGCGGTGGGTTTGCCGGTGACCAGCACCCCGCCGGGTTGTCCGGGCCGGTACAGCTTGATGCCGTCCGGGTTGTCCGAGATGCCGTAGCTGAAACAGGCCGGGTCAGCATGCAGTTCGTTGAGGGCGAAGTAGACGGGGTTGCCCGCCCGCCGCTCGTCGTCGCTCGCTGGCGGCGATCCCTTCTTTCGTCGGGTGTTCAGCTCCATGACGGCGAAGAGAACGCTTCGGCCCGATGCGGGCGTCGCCGTCGTCTCCCGGTCGAGGCGGCCGAGGAGCCTGCCGAGGATCGAAGTGGCGTTCTCGTTGGAATGGGGTGAGAAGTGGATCGTGGTGCTGGGGACGTGTGCGGTGACGAACGAGACGGCCGACTGGTCGAGCCCAGTTTCGATCCAGGACCGTCGGGTGACGTCGCCCTCCCACGAAGCGTCAAACACGGTCCGGTAGGTCTTGGCCACCTTTGGGTCGTCGAACACCAGCACGTGGTTGGAGTTGACGTAGAGGCCGGTGGTGGAGAAATTGGTCGAGCCGGTCAGCACCTTCCGGGCTCTGTTCTTGCGCGAAGCGATCAGCACTTTGTTGTGGCTGTAGCGCCCGAAGTGACCCCGCTTGAGCTGGCTCCCGGGTAGCGCGGCGAACCGCTCCGCAAACTCGTCCTCGGGCTTGCGTCCGCCCGACGCTGGAGGCTTCGCGTCGTGGTGCAGCGCAGCATTGTCAAGGATGATGCGGGTGCGGGCGGCCAGCGTGGGGTCGAGAAGGCGCGTGAGGATCGCCGGCTCGTTCAGATCGTAGGCAAACACGTCGAGCGTCATGTCCGGGTCGACTCGAACCTCGTCCAACAGCTCGAGGATGAGCGGCCGTGCGGTGAAGCCGAGCCAGCGGTGCTCGTCCTCGAAGGTGAAGCTGGTGCCGTTGGTGGCGACACCGGCTATCTGCGAGGTGTCCCACACGAGCTCCGGGTTGTGGGGCTCAAACGTCGCTTTGGGGCCGAAGTGGTCTGCGTACGCTTGGGATTGGACGAACCCCCGGGTGAAGCCGACCCGCAGGCGGCCCTTGCGGAACGGTGCCACGTCGATCGCCAGGCTGGCTCCCAGGGCACGATCGATCGGCGCCATCGACCGGTCGACAAAATAGCGGGGCGTCACGGTGTAGGTGTACCGGCCGAGGTTGGGCTGAAGTCCTTGGTGCACCAGGCCGGGATGGTGCACCCACCGAAAGGTGTGAAACGGCGAGTTGATCGATGCCCTGGTCGGTTGCGCAGGATCCTGGGCATGTGCAGATGGATCGGCGAAGGTGAGGCGGTTGTACAGGAAGTACGCCGCACCGCCAGGCGGTTGGGCGCTGATCGTAAATCCCGCGAGCCCCGTTGTCGCCCCCTCGTCGAGGTCCCAGGAGAGCAACGTCTTGGCGTCACCCTGGCGGGCGCTGAGGCGGAAAGGCCCGGTGGTAGCGGTGCTCACTGACATGGTGGCGACCTCCGAAGCCAACATCGCACGGATACAGGGAGCTTGCAACCGAATGATGCAGCTCCTCGATGGTCGCCGGGACAGCGGTGGCTGTGGGCAATTTCTTTGCGGACTCCCGGGACAGAAATTTGTCCCGGGACATATTTCCCGGATCTTCGGGACACCGGACCGATGCTGACGGGACGCTGTGCTCGTGACGATGTAGCTGCACCAAACCAGCAAAGGACCGTCATGATGAATTCACCCAGCCCCAGTCGTCCCTCAGCCCCCAGAAGTACCGGCCGGCTTCGCTGGTTGGCCCTTTTGGCCTCAGCCTTTCTATTGATTGGTTTCACCGCCTGCTCCTCCGACTCCGATGCTTCTGCCAAGTCCTCGACGACCGAGAAGGATGCCGTTGACGCCACTCCCGCGAAATCCGGCGGAGGGGCCGATATCGCCAACGCCATTACGATCACGGCTCCGGGGATGTCATATGACGTCTCCGGCGACCTTCGCCCCGGTGTGGCAGCCATCACCTTCAAAAACACCGACGACGAGTCTCACATGATGGTGGTCGCCCGACTGAACGATGGCGTTACCCGCGACCAATTCGAAAAGGCCCTTGAGTCGCCCGATGAGAGCGCGGTCAACAGCCTGTTGGCTGACCCGCAGGATACGGGGTACGGCACGCCGGCCGAACTGGGACCAGGCCAGCAGAGCACCGTCATCACCCAGAACCTGAAGGAGGGCAACTACGCAACCATCTGCTTCTTCACCACCGACGACGGAACTCCGCACTTCGCCATGGGAATGATCGGTGAGTTCAAGGTGACCGGAGAACCCTCCACGGATGAAAGGCCCGACAGCGACGGCACCATCACCATCGACGACAAGGCGATCACGATGCCCGACGGCTTCGAGGGCAAGGGCACGTTCGCAGTGGAGAACACCGGGGCCAAGGTCCACAACATCCAGCTCGTGAAGCTGGATGACGGAGCGACGATCGAGGGCTACCTCAAAGCGGTCAATGAGACGATGTCCAACGGCAAGTCGGTGGAAAACGCCAAGGGTGGATTGCTGATGGGCGGGGTCGACGTGGTCGAACCCGGTCAGATGGTGTGGTTGGTACTGGACCTTCCCGCTGGCAACTACGGCTACCTGTCCACCGAGGATGCGCAGGACTCTCCGAAGCCTCCTACGCAGATCGGCGAGTTCACCGTCAGCTGAGTGAGTGACGAACGAGAGCGTCGGGCATTCCCTCGGCTCTGCCGAGGGAATGCCCGCGTACTCCAGCCGGCCGCCGACGCCATCGTCGGTCAGCCGCCGACGCCGCAGGTCTCGCTGCCCGGAAACGGTGTGTCTCGGCGAGGCGCAGTGTAGAAAGAGGCGATGCCATCCGCTACCGCATTTGTCCTGGGCGGCGGCGGCGACCTCGGTGCCCACCAGGTGGGGATGCTCGGAGCGCTGATCGAAGTCGGCATCACCCCCGACTTGGTGGTGGGCACCTCGATCGGGTCGATCAACGGGGCGATAATCGCTGCCGACCCGTCCGGCCGGAGCGTCGAGGCGCTGACCGAGCTGTGGACGACGCTCGACCGCTCGGGGGTGTTTGGGGGCTCGATCTTTTCCAAGGTTGCCACCTTCGCCCGGTCGGGAACCCACCTGAGCGACAACCGGGTGCTGCGGGAGCTCCTCGAAGAGATCCTGCCCGTGCGCCGCATCGACGACCTTGCGGTCAACTTCGAATGCGTCGCAGCAAGCATCGAGCACGCTACGGCCCACTACTTCTCTACCGGACCGTTGGTCGAGGCCATCCTGGCCTCGTCTGCCGTGCCGGGCATGTTTCCCCCGGTCGAGATCGACGGCGAGCACTTCCTCGACGGTGGGCTCGTCTCGTCGATTCCGCTCGACCGGGCGATCGCCCACGGTGCGACCACCATCTACGTGCTGCAGGTGGGGCGGGTGGAGGCACCGTTGGCGCCGCCGTCCAACCCGTGGGAGGTCGCCATGGTGGCCTTTGAGATCTCCCGCCGACACCGCTTCACCGAGTCGATGCGCAACCTTCCGGACAACATTGCCGTGCACGTCCTGCCGACCGGCGACCCGAAGACGTTCAACGACGTCAGCCAGTACCGGCGGGGAAACTCGGAGTCGATCGAGCGCCGGATCGATCAGTCCTATGCGGCCTCGATCGACTACCTGAACTCGATCGAACCGTGAAGCTGCCGCCGCGCTGGCTGCGCCGCATCGTCCTTTGGCCGCTGCCGCTGCTGGCATTCATCCTCTACATCACGACAGTGCCGCTGTTCGTCATCGCCGCCCTGGTCGTCTCGTATCGGCTGCCCGGAAAGTGGCGGGCACTCCGGCTGCTCGGCCTGGCCACCTGTTACCTGTTCGTCGAGGTGGCGGTGACCATCTCCGCCTTGGCGCTGTGGTTGGCGTCGGGGTTCGGTTGGAAGCTGTCCTCGGAGGCGTTCGTCAGCGCTCACTACCGGCTGCTGCGTTGGACCCTGCGGCTTCTCGTATACACGGGAAGTCGACTGTTCTCGCTGAGTATCGACCAGGACGGAACGGCGCTGCCCACCGATTCTGGCGATGGCAGGATCAGCGATGCGCCGCTGATCGTCCTCAGCCGCCACGCTGGCCCCGCCGACTCGTTTCTGCTGCTCCACGAGGTCATGTCCTGGGCGGGGCGCCGTCCCCGGATCGTCGCCAAGGCGACGCTCCAGCTGGACCCGGTGTTCGACATCCTGCTCAACCGGCTTCCCAACCGGTTTATCGAGACAAACCCGGCCCCGGGCAGCGACGCGGTGTCAGCTATTGCAGAGCTGGCGACAGGAATGACCAACCGGGATGCCTTTGTCATCTTCCCCGAGGGTGGCAACTTCACCGAGGGCCGCCGGGTTCGTGCCATCGAGCGGCTGCGCAGCGACGGTCACGAGGAAGCCGCTCGCCGAGCAGAGTCGATGACCTACCTCCTGGCGCCCCGCCCGGCGGGCACCCTGGCAGCCATCAGCGCCTGCCCCGACGCCGACGTTGTTCTGGTTGCCCACACCGGCCTCGATGAGATCTTCACGGTCCCGGATCTGTGGGCGTCCCTGCCCGAGGACAAGACGCTGCACCTGGCATGGCGAGTGCTTCCGGCAGCTGACGTTCCCGCTGGCTCGGCCGAGCGCATCGACCTGCTGTTCCGGGCGTGGGAGGGCATCGATAAGTGGATCGGCGACCATCGAGCCACGGAGTAGCACCACGACCGCTCCATGGCCGGAGGGGTGGGGGCACACCAACCCTGCGTTGGCGACCCGTCGTCAATCTGACCCCCTCCTGAGGGCGCCGACGCCTGGTCGATGACGGCCCCACCGTGGGGGCCTGGGTCCCGTCCACCCCGGCCAGTTTCCATCGGTGCTGTTGCACTCGTGTGCGGAGCCTCAAGGGACGCTCCGACATGCTCCGCTGCGCTCCCCGTGTCTGCGCTCTACGCCCTTGACCCACCGCCCCCGAGCGCACCCTGTCGACACATGGTCGAGGCGCCGTTCCGGACGCCTCAACCGTCCCGAACCCTCAGTACCGACAGGAGCCACCCAACATGGGCCGATCACTTGCAGAGCTCGCAGCACTCGCCACCGATCCGAACCTGGACCCGTTCGAGCGCATGTGCCACGCCGCAACGCTCACGAACCGGGCGCACGCCGCCACCGTCACTCACGCCCGTACGTGCGCTGTCCGGGGCGAGGAGACCTTGGAGGACCTGGGGAACGTGCTGGACATGTCAGCGGAGGACGTGGGCCGCCTGGTCGGCTGGGAGCAACTGCGCCTTGGTGGCGTTGGCTGAGCGTCGGCGGGCGCCCCGAGCGTGGCGCCGTCCCGGGCGGTGCTCGCTGCGCTGCGCTCCGCTCCGGGCGGCGCTCCCGTTCGGCGCTGCCGTCGTCGTTCAGACACCGGCCCCCGATCGCCCAGTTCGACCCACCACCAACCAACCCGAGCCACGAACCCCGATCACCAAACCATGTAGTTACCGGGTGCAGTGATACAGAACCGCACCCGGTAAAGCGTCAGTCGACGCCGTTCACATCGGTCGCTGGTCGTGAGTCGTCATCTTCGGCGTCGAACTCAGTCGACATCGCTTCTCTATCTCTATTCCGTGCTCTAAATGCTGCGAACTCGTCGTCCTGCTGTTCTATGGCTTCGCGCCGTTCAGCGTCCTTCTTATCTCCGTCTCGTACGTAGACTGAGATGTCTCCACGGGCGCTTTCGCTCCACTTGGCAATTGTCTTCTCAACCTTCGCGAGCGACTTGGCTGCGTCGTGCACGGTTCGAACGGCGACCCACCTCCGACCGAGATGCGTAGCCCAATCAAGTTCGTAGGTGTGGGAGTGCTTCTCACCGTCCGGACTCTGGTAACTAATATTAAAATGGTATTGAGTGGGAAGGGCGGCGTTGGTTCTGGTGGGGGCGAAGTCCCAAAGCGTCCGCCACGCCTGACCAGGAGCCAATGTGGGGATGCTGCTCGGGATCTCAACTTCTCTAGATCCTTGGCCCGAAGGACCAGAGGTCTGCAGCAGCGGTCTGTCGGGTTTAATCTCAATCGCAGTGGCCACAGTCTGTCCGAAATTCTTAATGACCAGCTCTACCAATTGCGGCATGGATTCAACGGTCTCCATGTAAATCGCTACGTAGGGCCAAGACTCCTTCCGTCGGATCTCCTCCGCTGCCCTTATCTGTTTTAAGGCTAGGTATGCGGCTCCTAGTGCGACTACCGCTGTCGCCCAGGTCCCTAAAGCTTCCCATGTGCCAGCCGTCCGGCCCATGAACGTTGGCTCTGTGAGTAGAAGTAGGTGCACTCGCCCTCCAAGCGTTGATGTCCTCAGTGCGGTCTTGGATGGGGGGATATACGCCCAACCGCCCTCCGATCAGCGTAGCAATGCTGACTGTGGTTCGGGAGGAGTAGGGGTATGTTTTAGAACTTGCTGGGTTGGCGGTGTCGGTCGCACCTCTACCTATTCGAACGTGCAACCGGGCTCGACGGAAGCCTCAGTCCGAGTGCCCATCTCTCACGCGCCGCATCCCGCTGACCGGCGAGGTCGGGCTCGATCTGTGCCTGGATCGGCGGTCCGTCGATTGCGCAATGGAAACGCTGCAGGGATGACGGTCGCTCACAGATCGCATCGGCAGACGCGTAGCCCTCTTGGGCACGGGGCTGTGGCTCAGCCGAGCGCCAACTCGTTTAGCACCTCCTTGAACACTCGGTAGCGGTCGGCTCCGACCTGGTCGGCCCAGTTGCGTTCCATGGCGGCGATGGCCTGCTCACTCATGGCCTTGATCTCGTCGCCGGCTGGGGTCCGGGTCACGATTCGGGCCCGTTTGTCGATGGGGTCGGGGTTGATGGTGATCCACCCCCGCGCCTCCATTTCGACCAGCCGCTGACCCACGGCCTGTTTGGAGATCCGCATCGCCTCGGCCAGCTCTGATGGTCGGGCGCCATCGGTCGGGAGTATGCCAAGCAGGGCCCCGAAGGTGCCCCGCATGCCCTCGATGGTGAGGTCGAGGTGCGGCCGGATGTCGTGTCCCGCTCGCCGGTTGAGGCCGTCGAGACGTGAAAAGACATGGTCGGGGAGCGTCACTTGGTCAAACAGGTTGACTAATATAGTCAAGGAAGCTTCTGCGTCACCGCTGTAGTTGAGTGCATACCTCCCGAGCACCACGCCATCGTGCTCGAACAGCTCAACTGGCTGGACGAGCCACGCGTGTACGGATGTGGCCTCGAGAGCGACATGCCTGAGGGAATCCGCTTGCCCAAGCTGCTGGCCATCGATCGTGCCTGCGACGACCGGCTGGTCCTCTGGCTGGAAGAGGTCGACGACGAAGGCGGGCCCTGGAACCTTGAGCGATACCGTCGGTCGGCTCGTGGGCTGGGTCGAATGATCGGCCGCTGGCCCGAGGCGCGGGTGGAACGCAACCTGGGATTGGGCCGACGCTCGCTGCATTATCTCTTTTACGGCAAAATGATGAACGTCGATCTGCCGCTCCTGGCCGACGATGCCACCTGGGGCGACCCTGCGGTCCGGGAGGTGACGGCGGCCGATCCAAAGTTGCGAGAGTCTGGCGTGGCTGGCCGGAGCGGCACCTGCGCTGCTCGACCGGGCCGAAGCGCTGCCTCATGGCCTGGCGCACGGCGATGCCTCACCGACCAACCTGCACGAACCGGGGGACGGCACTGTTGTTGCCTTCGACTGGAGCTACGGGTCGTTGGGCCCGGTGGGGAGCGATCTTGGCCAGCTGCTGGCCGGTCGCTTCGATTCCGGTGTTGCAGAACCTGACGACCTCCCTGCGATCGCCGAGACGATCCTCGACGCGTTCAGCGGTGGCCTCGCCGACGAGGGGTACCCCGCCCCATCGGAATAGCTGCGTCTGGCATGGGCCACCCACCTAGCCGTCCGATCGGCGTTCTCGGCGATCCTGGTTGATCGCCCCGGCCTTGGGGAAGCAGACCGGGCCGACCTGATCCGACGCCTAGCGCCACTCGCCCGCTACGCAGTGGATCTGGCGCGATCGGTCAGCTGACGTCGTAGCAGGACTCCCTGCTCGATCAACGGGCCATGCTCGCCGCCGACCGCAGCGAGCATCGAGCACGCCACGCCCACTACTTCTCCGTCGGGCCCCCGGTCGACGCCATCCTGGCGCGGTGTTTCAGAGGGAGCTGATGGCCGCCTTGAGCGCTGCGAGACCCTTGGGGTCGACGCAGTAGCGGGTCCGGGGGCCGTCGATCTCGCCCTGGACGAGCCCTGCTTCGCGCAGGATACGGAGGTGCTCGGAGACGGTGGACTGGGCGAGGGGCAGCCCGTCGACGACCTCGCTCGTGGCGCAGGTGTCTCTGGCGACGAGCATTCTCAGGATCTGCACGCGTGCCGGGTGTCCGATCGCCTTGGCCATGGCGGCCAGCTCGTCGTCGGTTGTGGTCGCCTGTCTGCTCATCGCCCATCGACGATACCCGAAGAAGTCCTTGTTGCCGATCGGTCCATCGTGTATCGTCGAACGACGATGAACGACGATGAACGACTGTGGGGAATGAAGTCTCGGATGAGCACCTCCACCGATGTGCCGCCAGCGTCCCAGCCATCGCCAGCGTCCCCTACATCGTCCGAGGTGCGCCGGTGGCTGCTGGTGGCGGCGACGGTTGCGTTGTGGTGGGCGCTGTACAGCCTGAACCGTCCGTTCTGGGATTGGCTGCTGTTCGACGTGGTCGGACTCGAAGGCGAAAGTCGGCTGGGAGAGTCGATCCACTTCTTCTTCTACGACGTCACCAAGATCACACTGCTGTTGGCCGGAATCATCTTCGTGGTCACGGTGCTCCGCAGCTTCATGTCCGTGGAACGCACCCGGGCGCTGTTGGGCGGTCGGCGTGAGGGCGTGGGCAATGTGGCGGCCGCAGGGCTTGGGGTGGTGACCCCGTTCTGCTCGTGTTCGGCTGTGCCGGCGTTCATCGGGTTTGTCGCAGCTGGAGTTCCGCTCGGGGTGACGATGAGTTTCCTGATTGCGACTCCGATGGTGAACGAGGTCGCCATCGTCATGCTCTACGGCCTGTTCGGCTGGCGGATCACCGCCATCTACATCGCCACCGGACTGGTCATTGCTACGACCGCCGGGTGGGTGATCGGGCGGATGGGGATGGAACGGTGGGTCGAGCCGTTCGTGTTCGAGACGAAGCTGCGCGGCAAGGTGATCGACCCGTCGATGGGTCTGTCCTGGAACGACCGCCTCGCCATGGGACGCGAGGAGGTTGCGACGATCCTGCGCAAGATCTGGCCGTTCCTGCTGGTGGGTATCGGAGTGGGCGCGATCATTCATGGCTGGGTCCCGGAGCAATGGTTTGCCGATCATGCTGCGGGTCCCTTGGGGGTGCCGATCGCGGTGGCTCTCGGGGTGCCGCTCTACTCGAACGCGGCAGGTGTCATGCCGCTGGTCGAGGCGTTGCACGACAAGGGCATGCCGATGGGTACCGTCCTGGCGTTCATGATGAGCGTCGTGGCGCTGTCGTTACCCGAGATGATCCTGTTGCGGCAGGTACTGCAACCCAGGCTGATCGCCACTTTCATCGCTGTCGTCGCTTCCGGCCTCATCGTCACCGGGTACCTCTTCAACGTGATCATTTGAACCAGCACAGGAGTCATGAAATGGACATCAAGATCCTCGGCAGCGGTTGCACCAAATGCGACAAGCTCGAAGCCGCTGCGCGCACCGCCGCCGCCGAACTCGGCGTCGAGGCCGAATTCGAGAAGGTGACCGCCCCCGCCGAAATCGCATCATGGGGAGTGATGGCCACCCCTGCACTCGTCATCGACTACGAGGTCGTCCTCGCTGGGCGGGTCCCCTCAACGGACGACGTCAAGGCCCTGCTCGCCGGCCGCTGAGCACCCGGAGTTCGACGAGCGATCGTCCGCCTCACCAACAACGTATGCGGCCCCCCGTCCTGAGCCGGGCTGACCGAAGGAGCGGAGCTACCGCTGCCGTGACCTGCGGCTACTGCAGCTGGGTGAGCGCCTCGCCGAGGAGCTGACGTGCCTCATCGCTGACCGGCCCCAGTTCTTCCTTGCCGGTGAGCGATGACATGAGGCCCGGGTCGAGGGCCTCAACCGTGACGCCACCGTCGGCCTCCCTCACCACGACGTTGCAGGGAAGCAGAACGCCGATCGTCGGGTCGGCATCGAGCGCCCGTCCGGCCAGGCCCGGGTTACATGCACCCAGGATCACGTGTCGAGGGATGCTCTTGTCGATCTTCTCCCGCATGGTTGCCTGGAGGTCGATCTCGGTCAGAACCCCGAAGCCCACGGCGGCGAGGGCGGTCTTGACCTTGGTGAGGGCCTCATCAAAGGGCTCTGAGAGGATGACGGTTTCTTCGATGATCATGAGGCTGCTCCGAGTTGTCCGAGTTGGGGGCCCACCCTAGGTAGCTACGGGCGACCCTGCTCGCCGGAGCGACGGCGCCGTCGTTGGCCGCCGCGACCTTGGCCTTCGGGCCCTTCGCCGCCAGGGCCCTGGCCGCCGCGACCACCGCCACCTTTTTCGCCTGGTTGGGCGTGACGCTCGAAAGCGGGGAGATGGTTCTCCTGAGATGCGCGTTGCAGGTTTCGGTAGGTGGCCAGCAGATCCTCGCGTTCGGTCCCAGCCAGCAGTCGGTCGTACAGTGCGGCGTTGTCGATCTCGTCCTGGACCCCGGCCTGGCAGGCGTCCTCGATCGAGGAGAAGCGCGGCGCCTGTCCCGGCCAGGGGTCATCGGGGACTTCGATCCCGTAGCGCTCGAACAGCACAAGGAGCGCATCGATGTGGCGTTGTTCGGCCTCCACGATGTTCGAGAACGGGCGGACCTCCCCAAAGTCGGCGAGAACCTGTCGGTAGGTGGCGCGTGCCTTGTATTCGTCGTCCAGCGCCATCAGGAGGTCCTCGATCTCCCTGTCGGTCAGTGTGCCTGAAGGTTCATGTGCATCCATGTCGGCCATGGCCCCGAGCCTACGGAGTACCCGCCCGTTCAAGGCACCGGTCGGATCACCTCGCTCGTTCAAACCTGCGATCCTCGTGTCATGAACGGAACGGCGCGCATCATTGTCGGAGTCGACCACTCAGAGGAATCGCTCAACGCTCTCGGGTTTGCGGTCGAGGAAGCCGCACTGCGTCGGGTCGAGCTGGAGGTCATGTGGGCGTGGAGCGACCACACGCCTCGCTCGCATGCGTTCGGAGGGGCTGGTGATGGTGTTGACGTTCAGCTGAGTGCACAGCGACAGCTGGAGGGCCTGGTCGAAAGCCGGGTTCCCGAGGATCTCGATGTGACCATCAGGGCGGTAGTCGACAAACCCGACACTGCGTTGGTCGATTCAGCCGAACGGGCCGAGCTTCTCGTCGTCGGGACGCGGGGCCGGGGCGGCCTTCTTGGCTTGCGGCTCGGCTCGGTCAGCGTGAAGGTCGCCGGCCGAGCGCCGTGCCCAGTGGTGGTGGTTCGTCCGACGGCCGACGGTCCGGAGGTCAACACCGAGCCCCGGATCGTGGTGGGTGTCGATGGTTCGGGCTCGGCGAGAAACGCTCTTCGATGGGCATTGACCGAAGCATCGGTTCGCAACCTGCCGATCGTTGTAGTGAACGGCTGGATGGAACCCACCGTCGCTGCGACGTTCCCCGGGATGGCTTCCCCAATCGACGCGATTGGAAGAGCGGCGTCAGAACTGATCGAAGCTGAACTGGAGATGACAGCCCAGGACGCCGCCGGTGTCACGGTGCGCGTCCAGGCGGTGTGTGCCAGCGGGGCATCGGCCCTGGTCGACGAGTCGCGCGGCGCCTCCCTCGTCGTCGTCGGTTCGAAAGGTCAAGGGGGCCTCTCTCGCGTGCTGCTCGGGTCCGTGGCCCAACAGGTCATGCGTCACGCGGAGTGTCCCGTGGCCGTGATCCCTCAGTCCTGAACCCTGGGTCTCGGGGCCGACCCGTCGGCATCCATGACGTTCGGAAGTGACCAACAACTCTAAGGTCGAACGCTTGGGGCCGAGGGGCCCTCGGGGGTGGATCCGATGCAGAAGCGGGTGTGATGTCGACTCTTGGTTGGATCATCTTGGGTGGGGTTGCGATGAGTGCGATCGCTCTCGTTGGTGGGTTGGCAGCGTTGCTGCCGCAGCCGGTGCTGGACCGCGTGCTGTTGCCGATCGTGGGCCTGGCAGCCGGTTCGCTGCTCGGCGGCGCGTTCTTCCACATGCTTCCCAGCGCGATCGACGCCCTCGGGAACAACCTGGCCGTCTATGTCTGGGTGGTCGCCGGCTTCGTCTCGTTCTTCGCGCTCGAGCAGGCGCTGCACTGGCACCACTGCCACTTCAGACCCGACGAACAGCGCCAGCCGCTCGGCTTCCTGTTGCTCGTCGCCGACGGTCTTCACAATCTCGTCGGCGGTCTGGCCGTCGGCTCGGCGTTCGTCGTCGACATCCGTGTGGGCGTGGTGACCTGGCTGGCTGCTGCGGCGCACGAAATCCCCCAGGAACTGGGCGACTTTGGCGTGCTCATCCAGGGGGGTTGGACGAAGCGATCCGCCCTGTTGTGGAACTTCGTGTCCGCCCTCACCTTCCTCATCGGCGGAGTGGTCGCCTACTTCAGCGCCGACGTGGTCGACGTGGCCTACCTGTTGCCGTTCGCAGCGGGGAACTTCATCTACATCGCATCGGCCGACCTGATCCCGGAACTGGCGACCCATCGCGCCGGGCGCGACAAGTTGGAGACGACCGCATCGCTGCTGGGCGGGTTGGCCATTCTGTACGCAGCGACCTGGATTGGCTGAGCGAGAACCCTGCGCCGTCGCGTGACGGGCCCGCTTCTGGAAGCGGCCCGGTCGAGGGCTGGGGGCATGTTCGGGTAGGTGTAGAAGCCGTCGCAGGTCCACGTTGTGCAGTGCCCCAGGCTGACGTCGTCAGGAGCGTTGCACGTGAACTGCCGAAGTCGTTTTCGAGCAATATAAAGGGCTCTCCTGTCGTTCGCGTGGGTCATTTGGTGGGGGTTCTGCCGGGGAGGTCGGGCCGGTAGCCGCCCAGTGAGAGCAGTGCGAGAGCGATCAGTGCTTCTGGTGTTTTGAATCCGTATGCCATTCGGGTGAGCACACGGATCTTGGTGTTGGTCGACTCGATGAGCGCGTTGGAGAGCCCGTGGTCGAGTGTCGCGTTGATCGCAGCACGGTGTCGGCGGATCTTCTGGCCGAGTTTCACGAACGCGTCGATCCGGCATCGTTGGGCCCATGACAGCCACCGGTCCAACGCGTCTTTCCCGGCTTGACCCTTGACTTTGAAACAGAATCGGAGGGCTTCTTTGAGGAGGTAGCCCCTGTGGAGTCTCGGGTCGGTCTTGGCGACCCACGCCAGTTTGGCCCGCTGATTGTCGGTCAGATTTTCTGGGTTCTTCAACAGCGCATAGCGGGCACCCTTCAGGCCCTTGACGAGGTCGTTGCCGGGTCGTGGCGGAGCGTCGGCTGGTGGCCGTCCCCGCTTGCGTTTCGGTTCTTTGCGGGCCAGTTTGCGGGCGTCGTTCCAGGTGTCACGGCGGAGCTCGTCAAGGGCGTCGGTCGCCCACGCCACCACATGAAAAGGGTCCGCGCATTGGACCGCCTGAGGACACTTGGCGGTGTCAGCGTTGGTGATCCAGCGGGCCGAGTCAGCCGACACGTGGGTGATCTCGGCGCAGCGTTCCTCGCCGAGCAGCTCAAAGAACCGGGTGACGGTCGCCTCGTCACGGCCGACCGCCGCCCACAACAGGCGTCCGCTGTCATGGTCGACAACGATCGTCAGATACTTGTGGCCACGCTTGTAGGAGATCTCGTCGATCCCGATCCGCCGGAGCCCCGCCAGCCGGTCAACCTGCCCGTCGATCTCCACCTGGATCCGCTCGACAATCCCACCAACCGTCCGCCACCCGACCCGCATCAACTCGGTCACCGCCGTTTTCGATGTCGCTGTAGCGAGCCAGCCGATCGTGTCCTCGAACCCGCGGGTGAACCTCGACCCGTGCCGGGCCCACGGCACCTCCGACGCCACGACCCCATGGGTCCGGCAACGCACCCTCGACGCTTCGGCTTCGATGAACACCTGAACAGTGCCCATATCCAGGCTCCGCCACCGGCGAGGGCCGGTGCTGCGGCCCCGGTCATAGCCCGCCGAATGGCGGCCACATACCCCGCACCGGCGTCGGGTGTTACGCCGCTGGCGGACCGTTGCGACGATCTCCTCGGCCTCGGGATCGAAGTCGACGGACTCGATCACCACCCGCCGGCCGGAGTTCTCGAACCCCAACACCCGATGCCATAGATTCTTCACCGAAGCCGCTCCTTGTTTTCTCGGACCTAGACAGCCCGAAACCTAGACAGGGAGCGGCTTCGCTCACTACACCCCTGTCATTTCAACCCACGCGAACGACAGGAGCCAGAAAAGTCGGGTGAATTGCGAGCATGGGGCCTGAGCATGTTGGACAACAAGCGGTTGCTGATCACCGGCGTGGTGAACGCAGACTCGATCGGATATGCCGTGGCACATCGGGCGATGGAGCTCGGGGCGGAGGTGGTGTTGTCGTCGTTCGAGCGCGACCGGGAGCGCACGGAGGCGGCGGCGAGCACCTTGCCCGGTCCGACAGATGTGCTCGACCTTGACGTCACCCAGCCCGAGCATTTTGCA
The DNA here is from genome assembly GCF_035329545.1 of Candidatus Neomicrothrix sp. Classification (NCBI taxonomy): domain Bacteria; kingdom Bacillati; phylum Actinomycetota; class Acidimicrobiia; order Acidimicrobiales; family Microthrixaceae; genus Candidatus Neomicrothrix; species Candidatus Neomicrothrix sp. The sequence continues at coordinate 4,534 of NZ_DAOLGP010000005.1, read as the reverse complement.
CGGGCGGGCGATGAGCTCGAACGTCGCTGGGGGCATCTCGACGGAGCGCTTCATGGGGTCGCCTTCGCTCCCAGGGCGGCACTGGCGGGCGGCTTTCTGGACGCCGACAACGATTCGGTGGCCCGGGCCTTCGCCACATCCACCTACTCCTACTCGGCTCTCGCCGGGCTGGTTTCCAGGCTGGCCCCCGACGAAGGAGCGTCGCTCGTCGGGCTGGACTTCGACGCCGCTGGGGCATGGCCCGTCTACAACTGGATGGGTGTGTGTAAGGCGGCACTCGAGTCGGCCAGCCGCTACGTGGCCCGAGACCTGGGCCCTCAAGGGATACGAAGCAACCTGGTGGCGGCCGGGCCGCTCCACACGCGGGCGGCGAGCGGTATTCCGGAATTCGAGCGCCTGACGGGTGCATGGGAGGCGCGTTCGCCGCTGGCATGGGATCCCACCGACAACGGGCCGGTGGCTGACGCCGTGTGTTTCCTGTTCTCTGACATGGCGCGCGCAATATCGGGTGAGATCCTCCATGTTGACGGCGGGTATCACGCCATGGCTGCCAACCTGCGATAGCCGTTCATGGCGCCTTGGCGCCGGCGCGGTTGAGGTCTCTGGTCGGTCGGGATCGCGTGGTCGTGAAGGCGCCCGGCTCACCGATCGTTACGCCGGCGAGCCGTCGCGGGAGTCCCCGGTTCAGGTGCGGGCCACCAGGTAGTCGACTGCGCCCTGGAGGGTGGCGAGCTGCTGGTAGTCGGACTCTGGCAGGTCCAGGCCTGTGCGGTCGTGCAGGGCCTCGTACAGCGAGATCAGGTCCATGGAGTCGAGGTCGAGTTCGTCGGCCATCGTGCTCGCGGGATCGGCTTCGTCGAGGTCCACCTCGGGTGCGATGCCCCGGAGGCAGTCGGCGATCAGGGTGCGCGCTTCGTCGCTGGTCATGGCGTGGCTCCTAGCTGGGAGGACCGGCGAGCCGGTCGGGGTCTGTCAGGGCACGTTCGAGCATGTGCAGGAATCGACTGCCGGTGCGTCCGTCGGAGGCGCGATGGTCCGCTGCCAGGGTGACGATCACGCTGCGGTGCGCGCCGACGGTGCTGCCTTCGACCCAGGGACGTGACCGGATCCGACCGAAGCCGACCAGCGCCACCTGGGGTGGTCGGATCACACCGTGCACCTCATCGGCTCCCTGGTCACCCAGGTTGGTCACGGTGATCGACGCCTCGCCCATGTCGGAGCCGCGCAGCCCCCCGGTGCGGGCTCCGGCGACCAGGCGGCGGAGGGCAACCATGGTCTCGTCGATGCCGAGAGCGGCGGCATCTGCGATGGTGGGGGTGACGACCCCGCCCTGGCGCAGCGACACCACGGTGCCGAGGTCGACCACATCGCTGGGCCGGACCGCGTCCTCGGTCCACCAACCGTTCAGCTCGCGCACCTCGGTGGCCGCCAGGGCGGTGGCACGCAACAGGGCGGCTGCGGGGAGAATCCGCTCTCGCGGCGGCCGTTGCGCGTTGAGCGCCTCCAGCCAACCGAGCGCGGGCTCCAGATCGATGGTGGAGCTGAGCCGGTAGTGGGGGATCTCGCGCCAGGCCCGCTCCATGACGCGAGCGATGGCCGACCGGGCCACCCGCCGGCGGTCCTCATCCGACGGTGCAGGTGTGGGTGCGAGCGTTGGGCGTTCCGCTGAGGCGCGTCGAGCGGTGAGGCGTTCGATGTCGCCGGCCCGGACCGCTCCCCGGGGGCCGGTGCCCGTGACCCCGTCGAGGTTGAAGTCACGCTCCCGGGCGAGGCGACGGGCGCGCGGCGTTGCGCTGTGGCGATGGTGACCGGCGCGCTCGACGTCGTCGCGCGTGATGCGTCCCCCCGGTCCCGTGCCGTGCAGGAGGCCGGGGTCAACAGCGAGGTCGTAGGCGAGGCGTCGCACCAGGGGTGACAGCACCACCGAAGCGTGGTGGCGACCAACCCCACCCGTCGGCACCGGATCCGGGGTCGGCCGGTGGGCCGGTTCGGATGGCGGCGTCGGCTGGGGCCGAGACGTTGGTTCCGGCGCCGGCGTGGATCGGGGAGTCGGCTCCGGTTGCGGTGTCGGTTCGGTTGGAGCGTCCGTGGGAACGATGGCTTCCTGAGCGGCGTTCGTTGCGTCGTCGCCGGATCCGATCCTGGCCAGCGGGGTTCCCACGGGTGTTCGGACGCCCTCCGGGACCAGCAGTTCCTCCACCACGCCGGTGGTGAACACCTCCATGTCGAGGTCCGCCTTGTCGGTGTTCACCACCGCCACCACGTCACCCCTGGTGACACGATCGCCGACGCTGACACGCCATTCCACAATCGTGCCCTCCTCCATGTCGGCCCCCAACGAGGGCATCAGGAAGTCGCTCACCTCGTCACCCGCCGCACCGCCTCGATCACGTTCTCGACCGATGGCAACGCCGCCGTTTCGAGGTGCTTGGCATAGGGGATCGGAACCTCGGCGGTGGCCACACGCTCAACCGGGGCGTCCAGGTCCCAGAAAGCGTGTTCTGCAACCCGCGCCGCCAACTCCGCGCCGATCCCTCCGCTGCGCCAGCCCTCCTCGACCACAACCAGGCGTCCGGTGCGACCCACCGACTCCAACACGGTGACCTCGTCGAGTGGTCGTAGCGTCCTCAGGTCGATCACCTCGAGGTCGGCGGTGTCAGCCAACGACTCGGCGGCCTCCAGGCAGGTATGCACCCCGGCTCCGTGGGTGACGACGGTGACATCTCCACCTGCCCGCATCAACATTGCTGTGTCCAGGTCCACCGGCGTGGGCCCGTCGGGCAGCTCACCGGGCAGTGTGAACAGGCCGGCGTGTTCGAAGATCAGCACCGGATCGGGATCCTCGAGCGCTGTGAGGAGCATCCCGGCTGCATCGGCCACCGTGGCCGGGGTGACGACGCGCAGGCCGGGGATGTGCGCGTACCACGCCTCCAGACTGTGGCTGTGTTGGGCCGCGAGCTGGCGACCGGCACCGGTGGTCATGCGGATCACCAGCGGTACGTTGAACTGTCCGCCTGACATGTGCGAGAGGGTGGCGGCGTTGTTGAGGATCTGGTCGAGGGCCAGCAGGCTGAAGTTGGCCGTCATGATCTCCACGATCGGGCGCTGCCCGGCCATGGCCGCCCCCACGCCGGCACCCACAAACGCAGATTCGGACAGCGGCGTGTCGCGCACCCGTTCGGCTCCGAACTCTTCCAACAGGCCGAGGCTGACTGCGAAGCACCCGCCGTATTGGCCCACGTCCTCGCCCATCAGAAACACCCGCTCGTCGTTGGCGAGCGCTGTCCGCATGCCCTCTCGCAGCGCCTCGCGGTAGGTGACGGCGCTCATCGGACACCCTGACGTGCGGGGGCTGCGGTGGAACCCTCGGAGTACACAAACCGGGTCAGGTCCTCGACCGGTTCGAGGGTGCCCGCCTCGGCGTAGGCCACCGCCTCGTCGATCTCGGCGGATACCTCGGCCTCCAGCTCGGTGAGTGCGTCGTCGTCCATTTCGCCGCGTTCGCGCAGCACCTTGACCAGCGCGTCGATGGGATCGCGTTCACGCCAACGCTCCACCTCCTCGTGGTCGCGGTAGCGCTCGGGGTCATACATGGAATGTGCACGGAAGCGGTAGGTGCGCAGCTCCAACAGCACCGGCCCTCCGTCGGCGCGCACGGTGGCCATCGCCCGGGTTGCGGCCTGGTGGACCGCGAGCACGTCCATGCCGTCCACAGGCCAGGCCGCCATCCCGTAGCTGGAGGCCTTCAGTGCGATGTCGGGGTCCGACTCCGAGCTCGCCAGGGGCGTGCCCATGGCATAGAGGTTGTTCTCGCAGCAGAACAGCACCGGTAGGTTCCACAGCGCCGCCAGGTTGAGGGACTCGTGAAACTCGCCCTCGGCCACAGCACCCTCGCCGAAGAAGCATGCGGTGATGGCCTCCGAGCCGGTGCGCTTCGCTGCGAGGGCAAGGCCCACCGCCACCGGCAGCCCGGCAGCCACGATGGCATTACCGCCGTAGAAGTTGGTGTCGGCGTCGAACAGGTGCATGGAACCGCCTCGGCCACGGCTGCAGCCCTCCTGCCGGCCGAACATCTCGGCGGTGATCGACCGCATCGACACCCCCCGGGCAAGCGCATGACCGTGGTCCCGGTAGGTGGCCACGATCGAGTCCTCGGGGCGGAGTTGGTCGATGATCCCGGTGGCGACCGCTTCCTCACCGACGTACAGGTGAAGGAACCCCCGGATCTTCGCCGCCGAGTACAGCTCCACACAGCGTTCCTCGAACCGGCGGATACGCACCATCTGGTGCAGCAACCTGCGTGCCGTGTCCGGGTCTACGGTTGCCAGCTCACCGGTCATGGGGGGACTCCTGGGTTGGTTCGTCGGTGCCCGGATTCTGGTCCGGGTCGGGCTCCAAGGTGGACAGGTCGCCCTCATCTTCGCCCAGCTCGCGGGCCCGGAGGACCCGCCGCATGATCTTGCCACTGCGGGTCTTGGGCCAATGCCGTTAACTTACGAGTGTGAGGATGATTTCGGGTAGGTGGGCTGGTTGT